>CAIWKU010000365.1 GCA_903913355.1 uncultured Bacteroidota bacterium
CAAAATAAATTATCAATTGGGGCATCTTACCGAACAGGAGATGCTGTGGTAGGTATGGTAGAATTGCAATTGAACCAGCAACTTCGTTTTGGATATGCGTATGACAAAACTTTTTCTGATCTGGGCACGCTTAATACCGGCACACACGAATTAATGTTAAGAATGGAATTTGGTTCTTCGGGAGGAAAGGTTTCCTCACCAAGGTACTTTTGATCATAATAATGGATAATGAAAATATTTGGCTTCTATATCATTCTGCTTCTTTCTTTTTGCTGGAGCACTAACTATGCGCAGAAAGCAAACCCATCCAAAGCAACCGCTTATTTTCATTTGGCAGAAAAAGAATTCCAGGATCAACGGTATACCTATGCCATTCCTTTTTATAAAGCAGCCATACAATACAAATTACCTGCCGATTCATTGGCGATGGCTCATTTAGCAGAATCTTTCTGGAGAGTAAAAGGGTATGATTCTGCTCAGAAATATTACCTGTTGTTTGAACAAAAATTTGGACCCGGTTTCATTTCCGGTCAACGCCTGTCTGAAATATATGCATCCTTGCAGCGATACCAGGATGCTGCGAAAATTTGTGAAAGATTATTACGCAATTATCCCACACAATATGCAACCTGGGTTTCGAGCAGGCTGGAAGGTTTTAAAAATCCGGATTTATTTTTTAAAGATTCATCAGCAGTTACAATTCATCTCCTGAAACTGAATACAAAGCAACAGGATTTCAGCCCTCAATATTTTAAAGGAGGGATGGTGTTTGTTTCTAATCGGTATACAAAGGCAAACGCTGAAAAAGAATTTGGATGGGATGGATTACCCTTTGCGAATATATTCTGGGTAAAAGATACCAGCGAATTGTTTTTTACGGACACCCTCCCGGCAAGATCTGTTTCAGGTAGCTATAATATTTCGATTAAAGCCAATGATGATTATACGGCAAGAACCAGCAATGATAATGATATCATTATTGCGAGCAGCCTCAAGAGTGGATATACAGGAGGAGATGTTCACCGACTCCCGAAATTTACGGAAGACCTGAATGCAAAATATAATTACGGCCCTCTGTGCTTTAATAATTCAGGTACAAAAGTGTACTTTACCCGTAACACCCTAAAAGCATACAAAGGAAGGTATAACCTGGAAATTTGTGAAGCCACGCTTCTGAATAATAGTTGGACAAATGTAAAAGTGCTTCCGTTTGTAGACCCTGCTTACGATTTTTATCATCCAGCAATTAGTACAGATCAAAAAAAATTATTTTTTTGCAGTAATCGCCCGGGTGGAAAGGGGGGAAGCGATATTTATTATGTTGATCTGGGTACCGATTCAACGATGAAGACACCTATCGCACTAGACGATAAAATAAATACAGCAGGAGACGAATTATTTCCCACGGTTCAGGGTGATACACTTTATTTTAGTTCGGATGGATTACCAGGCATGGGTGGACTGGATATATATAAAACAGCACCAATAAAAAACGGCTGGAAAACACCGGTAAATCTGGGCTATCCCATCAACTCACCCTATGATGATTTTGGCTTAGTTATCAATTCAGAAAAAGAAAAAGGCCTTTTCACCAGTAATCGGTTAGGTAGTGACGATATTTTTGCTTTTGAAAATACAGGAACAAATCTGTTTAACCTCACTGGAACGGTTTTGGATAAATCTACTATGCGAAGATTGCCTGGTGCTAAAGTAGTAATCATAGAAACGGTTAACAACAAAATTTCTAAAGATTCACTGATCACAGATATTACTGGTAATTTCCGTTTCCCGATTAAATCGAATCACAGTTACCAGTTGGAATACAGCAAACAGGCGTATACAGAAGATTCAGGTATTATTGCTAAAGCAATTATTGTAAAAGATATAGACTTGAACCCCGTTCTTTTGGCACCGATACCCAAGCCGGTTGTTGTAGCAGTTACACCCGCTCCTAAACCCGCACCTGTTCCCAAAGATACTGATGGAGATGGAGTGGATGATAGTGTAGATAAATGCCCGACTGTAAAAGGAACCAAAGAAAATTTTGGTTGCCCCGATATTCAGGCACGATTGAATGAACTGGCTAAAATGGTATTCTTTAAAACAGCCAGAGCCGAGTTACAGCCGGAGGCATTAAAGCCATTAAATGAAGTTGTGGATATTTTGATGCAATACCCTAACACTACTTTAGCTATTGAGGGACATACAGATAACCGTGCCGGAGCTGCTTATAATAAAGATCTTTCTCAAAGAAGGGCCAATTCTGTAAAAGCCTATTTAATGGCGAAGGGATTAAAAAACAACCGATTTACGTCCGTAGTAGGGTACGGGTTGGAAAGACCTATCGCTGATAATAATACCGATGAAGGAAGGCAAATGAATAGAAGAGTTTATATAAAAGCTACTTTTGTATACTAGTAAGTCTGATAAAATGTAAGAATCGAGAACCGATCAAAAAAGCCTGATATGCCAGTAAAATATAAATACCTGATATTTACTTTTCTGTTAGTGATTTTTCTGGAATTTGCGTATGCCCGGGTGCAGACTTCTGGGTATCTCAGGATTGGAAATACAGATACAACTTCCATACCCTTGCGATTAGGGAAATACAATATTTATTCCGGTATCCCAACTATGTATATCGGGAAATTTGAATTAAAGGCTGGAGGCCAATATATAGTTGCTCTCAGCAGCGATGAAGACAGTTATGCTACCGGCACTTACCTATACAATCCGGCTACCAGTACCATCGAATGGAAAACAGGGTTTTTCTGGCAAAAAAAATGGGGAGGAAAAATTACCAGCTCAGGTAGCTCAGGTAATATTCGTATCCAATTCAACAGGGTTACCTACGGGGATGCAGCCGGTAACTAAAATCTCCCACAGTTTTAATTGTAAGGTGGTAAAGAGTTCATTCTTATTCAGAATTCATTCAGAATAAGGGAATAGTTTTGCCCTTGAATGGTTAAAATAATTCCTTAATGCGAGTATCCGGTATCCTTCTTTTATCAATTTTGTTTTCTTTTATGGGCAGGGCCCAGTCTCCAATTACCACAAAAATATCCGG
Source organism: uncultured Bacteroidota bacterium (assembly GCA_903913355.1). Lineage (GTDB taxonomy): Bacteria > Bacteroidota > Bacteroidia > Chitinophagales > Chitinophagaceae > Sediminibacterium. The sequence goes on from CAIWKU010000365.1 coordinate 3,068, forward strand.
TAAAGTGATTGATGCCGTTACCCAAAAACCTGTTGAATACGCAACGATTACGATTAAAGATAAACAACTGAAAACCATAAATGGAACGGTTACCGATGCCAAAGGGCAATATGAAATTACTGGCCTTACCCAGGGCGCATATACTTTACTAGTCGATTTTATTGGGTATAAGCGTTATCAATTGGACACCTTACGGATTCCGGATACTAAGAAAAATATACTTGTCAAAACAATCCAGCTTTCTGCATTGGGAGAAACCCTGGCTTCTGTAACAGTTACTTCCAAAGCACCGATTGTTGAAAATAAAATAGATAAGATTGTTTACAATGCCGCTAATGATATTACTTCACAGGGAGGGGTTGCATTAGATGTATTGAAGAAAGTGCCTCAGGTAACTGTAGATATTGATGGCAATGTGGAACTGCAGGGAAATAGCAGCATTCGATTCCTGATCAATGGCAAACCATCAAGCGTATTTGGTAATAACCTGGCAGATGCCCTTGCCTCCATCCCCGCCAGTCAGATCAAAAGTATTGAAGCCATCACTAGTCCCGGTGCCAAATATGACGCACAAGGTACAGGAGGAATTATCAATATAATTCTGAAAGACAGTAAAGTACAGGGTTATAATGGAAGTATTAATCTGGGAGCAGGATCAAGGCTTGAAAACGGCTCAGTTAACCTCAATATAAGACACCATAATTTCGGGGTCAATGCTTTTTTTAGTGGGAACGCACAATTAAGCTCACATAAACCCATATTACAGGACCGACTTTCGAAAGATACTGCAACAAAACAAAGCACCCACTTAGTACAGAATGGGTATACAGATTTTGACAGAAACGGCTACCAATCCGGAATTGGCTTTGACTGGAGCATATCCAAAAAGGATAACCTTACCGGGTCATTTGGGTATAATCATTTTAGTAACCATAACAGGGGAATTACGAATCAGGAACAGGCAATACTGGATAATAATGGTAACCTGATATCAGATATATTCAATGCAAGGAATGCAGATAATCATTCACATACTGAGTCATTTGACTGGAGCCTGAATTATAAAAAGAAGTTTGCAAAAGACGGACAGGAACTGGATATTCTTTACACAAATGGATATGATCGTCCAAACACAAATTTTGCCCAAATACAAACGTATGCCGGACAACCCCTGCCTTTTGCCGGAACCTATAGTAACAATCCGGGAACAGATAAAGAAACTAACCTGTCTATTGACTATACACAGCCTGTTACAGAACATTTTCTTATAGAAACGGGATTGAAAACAGTATGGCAAAATATTTACAGTTTAGCAGATGTTTCAATATTAAACACGGTAACAAATTCCTATGCAAAAGACCCCACACAGTCTTATCAACTGAATTATGACAGAAAGGTATATGCCGCATACGTATCCACTAATTTTTCTATTGGAAAAATAATCAATATTAAATCAGGGCTTCGTTTAGAACATACAGATACAAAAATCGATTTTCCTAATACCCTGATACCATCATATAATACACTGGTACCATCTATTATTGTATCGCATAATTTCAGTGAAGGGAAAACCATTAAACTGGCATATACAAACCGGATTGAAAGACCCGATTATCGGGATATTAACCCATTTCTGAACCTCGCAGATCCCTATAATATTACCACGGGCAATCCGCTTTTGCAACCTGAAATTGGCAATAATTTTGAATTGGGTTACAATCGCACATTTGAGAATGGAGGAAGTTTATATATTTCAATTGTATCCCGGTTTAATACGCATGATATTAAACCCTATACTTTATTTTATCCAACTTTTAAGATTGGCGACTCGATTTATCATAATGTATCCGTTGCAACACGTTTGAATATTGGGTTGGAGAATAGAACCGGTATTAGTATCTCCGGGTCAATGCCTATTACAAAGGATCTCAATATTCGTACGAATATGTTTATTTCAAACAGACATGTGGTAAACCAATTAAATGCAAACAGCACAACAGATGGATTAGATGGCCGATTAAATATAAATGCAACTTACCAGCTACCCAAAAATCTTGTTTTAGAAGGTTTTGCAAATTATAATACTTCTGTAAATAATATACAGGGAAAGCAACCCCAATTTTTTGCATATACAGTTGCCTTTCGTAAGTTCTTCTTAAATAAAAAAATGAGTTTCGGTTTTACAGCCACCAATCCATTCAGCCAATACATTCAGCAGGTAACTACGGTAACTACCGAAAACTATACATCCTATTATCTCCGGCAAGTTCCATACCGCTCATTTGGTATCAGTTTTACCTACAAATTCGGAAAACTGGAGTTTAAAAAATCAAAAGAAGAAGACAAGAGCTTCTTAAACAACCCGCCGGCAGTAGATAATTAATAATTAACAATTTAATTATTGGGTTGGTGCCCCTGTTTACTAAAAATGAGTGAAGTCATTTAATTACCTGTGATACCCTTTGTAGTTTCTTATAACCCCATGATGTAATAATTATAAATTATTAATTATTCATTGCCTCCCCTCCCCGTTTATCCGAATTTCTGGCTAATTCCAAAACTTCCCCCTATCTTAGGAAGACCAAAAAAAATAGCTATGCAATTGTATAAATTATTAGGTGCCATAACATGTGTAGTTGCAATCTGTTCCTGCAAAATGAAAACAGAAGCAAAGCATGATTTTTTAGTCAGTGATCTGGATACGACCGTTTCGCCAGCGAATGATTTTTTTATGTATGCAAATGGAGGTTGGATTAAACAGAATCCTATTCCGGCAGATCAAAGCAGTTGGGGAGTAGGAGAACTGGTTCAGGATGATATTTACGACCGGCTGAAGAAAATCAATGAACAGTCAATTACGGAAAAGGCCACTAATGGTAGTATCGCACAAAAGATCGGCGATTTCTGGTATAGTGGTATGGACTCTGCCGCGGCAGAAAAGCAGGGCTGGCAGCCTTTGCAGGAAGATTTAGCTACCATCCAAAAAATACAAACTGTTGAACAATTATTAGAAGTGGTAGCTTCATTTCATAAAAAGGGAATCAATGTCATGTTTAATGAAGGTGTTTACCAGGATGATAAAAATAGTGATGTGAATGCCTATCAATTGGGTCAGGGCGGATTGGGAATGCCTAACCGGGATTATTATTTTAATACAGATGAAAAATCTGTAAACGTGCGAAAAGCATACCAGCATTACCTGGTTCAGGTGTTTACAAGATTAGGGAATGATAGTGTAAAAGCTGCTGCTACTGCAGATAAAGTATTTCAATTGGAAACCAGACTGGCGAAAGCTTCCCGAAAATTGGCCGACTTGCGTGACCCCTATAAAAA
>CAIWKU010000366.1 GCA_903913355.1 uncultured Bacteroidota bacterium
GAAAGGGACCTGCTTAGGTCAGGGGTATATAATGCAGGCTTTATGGCGCTCCGCAATACGGATACAACCAGGAACTTTTTGAAATGGTGGGCCAGTCATATGCAAACCGAATGCTATTATAATTTTGCCGAAGGAATGGGTGTTGACCAGGTATGGTTAAACCTGGTGCCTGTATTGTTTGCAAAAACGGGCATATTTACTCATCCGGGGGCCAATGTAGCTTACTGGAACCTCCACGAAAGAAAATTATCGCTCCAGGAAAATACCATTACAGTGAATGATGTATGGCCTTTATTGTTCCTGCATATCAGCGGCTATCGGTTTTCAGAGCCAGCTATTTTATCCCGTCACCAGAACCGGTTTCAGCTTAGTCAAATGCCTGTTATTGCTTCTTTATTAACAGAATACCGGGAAACAGTGATTCAAAATGGGTATGAAAAATTCAGTCAGTTGACTTGTGCTTTTTCCCGCCCGGTTAAAAAATCTACGGGATTAATGAAAACAGTGAATGGCTGGCTTAAACCATTCGGCATCAGGATAGCTGATCTTTAAATAAGTATGGTTTAACGCGAACAGGCTAGTGATTCAATAATCCCTTTAATGCATCTATTCTGAATTGAATCACGGGCATGGCTTTGGATGAATGGCCCTGTAAACTATATTTAATACCCAGGATAAAAGAAGCCCCGAGTTTGAAAATGTATTCTGCGATTTTTTTATAAAAAAAATATTTTCCTTTTTCCAGCATTCTAACCCTTTCACCACGGCCAATGCCACTGGCAACACGATACATATATTCTTTGGTGAGTTTAGCTGTTTCTACAACATGTTGTACCCGTATAGAGGGATCATAATAAATTGTACGACCCAACGCTTTAAGCCTGAAAAAAAAGTCTTTCCCTTCACCACCAATACGCAAATTGCCAACTACCCCGGGCAATGCCGTATTAAATCCTTTGATTGCATCAAAATCCTGTTTTCGGATGATCATGTTTGATTCGAGTGGGTATTTATTAGGACTAAAAATGGTGATGGTTGGACTGTAATCGAAATGGCCTACCAGGGAGGATACATAATGACTCATCCATTTAGGTTCTTCAGGAATATATTTAGGGATGATACGGCCTCCCAAACCACCTGCATCCGGGTATTGGGCAAAAAAATCGATGATTCTTTTCAGGTATTCTTTTTCTGCAATGGCATCATCATCCATAAAGCATAATAGGGGAGACTGGGCAGAAGCAGCTCCTGAATTTCTTGCATACGAAGCACCCTGGCGAGGTTCATTATAATAATAGAAATGGGCATCTGGGTGAGACTGTATAAATTCCAGGCAAATGGTTTGGGTATGATCTGTTGAATTATTATTTACGACAATCACTTCAAATAATTCTCTCGATAAACTTTGCTGATACAAACTTTCCATAGCTTCCTGTATATAGGCCGCTCTGTTATAGGTACAGATAACAACAGATATTTGTAAGGCGTTAGGCATAAGATTGCAAAGATATAAGTGCTTTTTGGATGA
>CAIWKU010000367.1 GCA_903913355.1 uncultured Bacteroidota bacterium
ACCCGTCATGGGTACAAATAGCAAATATTGATTTTCTATATAGGGGAATACCATCAATCCCAATCCCGCTAATAATAAACAGAAAGTATGCACCGCTTTGGGACTGTATTTTTTAGCAAGAAATACAAGACCAAAAGCTGAGAGAAAAGTGATCACATTATACCATCCATTCACCAGCCCGGCCCAGCCCACCGCTTCTTCATATAGTTTGGGATTTTTGGAAGGGGATGTTTTCCATACAGATTGCGCAATGCTTTTTGACGCATTTTGCCAATAACAGAAAAGCGCGTACCACTGGAAGAGGTATACCAATGCCAGTTGCCACATTACTTTGGGCATATCCTTGATGGCTTCAAATATTTCAATAAAGGGACCGAAAACACTTCTTTTATTGGCTTTCAGTACAGCCAACTCTTCAGGTGTAGGAGGAATTTCCGGTGTTTTGGAAATAGACCATACAACGGAGGATATAGAACAGACTGAGCCCAGGAAAAATGATCCAAAAACCCAATAAGGAATCTGACCATGGGTTTGTTTTAAAAAGCTGATTTTCTGAAAGGCAAACAATGAGATATTGGCAAGCGTAATACCCAAACCCGTAAAAAAGCTCTGCGATAAAAACCCGGTAGCCATCTGGGAAGGAGGTAGTTTATCTGCAATAAATGCCCTATAAGGCTCCATTGCCGTATTATTGGCTGCATCCAATACCCATAAAAGTCCGCCCGCCATCCATAAACTACTGCTAAAAGGATAGATAAAAAGGCAGAGACTACAGAAAAGGGCACCGATAAAAAAATATGGCTTTCTGCGCCCCCAACGGGGATGCCAGGTTTTATCGCTCAGGGCGCCGATAATGGGCTGAATCAATAGCCCGGTCATGGGGCCGGCCAGGTTTAACAAAGGAATCTGATCTGGCTTAGCACCTAAAAAATCATAAATAGGGTTTACCGCACTTTGCTGTAAACCAAAACTGTATTGAATTCCGAAGAATCCGACATTCATATTAATGATCTGCCAAAAACTGAGACGGGGCTTTAAAAATGACATGGCAAGTTGGGTTAGACAGAAATAAAAATAAGGAATTGATTTTGTAAATCCGGGGGCTTTCTGGCAGGGTATTGAAAATAGGGCTTTGCCTGACAACGTTACCGGGAACGATTGCGTAGAAAAAAAAGCAGATTCCCTTTTTCGATTGTCTTTATAGGTGTAGAATTGACCTGTCATGAAGCGTTTCAGACCCCTTGGGCAACGGAAAGTTTTACTGATTTTGGACTCGACAATACCTAACTGCTTGCCATGCTAACCAAACGGACACATAACCGTGCAAACTCAGCCGTATATTATAATGGCGGCATTCACCTCTCCCGTACTTTTTTACTGTTGAATATTTTACTAATCTATCAACTTTTGATTGCCTAAATCGATTGCGTATGCTTATGAAACGATTGTTATTGTGTTTATGGATGTTGGCGGGGCTTTTATGGCTTCAGTCCAATCCGGTTGCCGCACAGGAAAAGAAATTTCAAATAAAAGGAAGGGTTACCAATTCTGCACAGGAACCGCTGGAAGGGGTGAGTGTGGTTATTAAAGGTGGCCAACAAGGAACATCTACTGATAAAAACGGATTGTTTACCATTATGGCACCTAATGGCAATGCAACTCTTGTATTTTCTTCTATTGGTTTTGCCACCCGTGAAGAGAAAGTAAATGGCCGTTCACAGGTAGCCATTGCTTTATTGGTTGAAGCAAAAGAATCTGATGAAGTTGTGGTAATTGGTTACCAGAGTGTACGGAGAAGGGATGTACTGGCTTCAGTTTCCAGTGTTGGGGCGAAAGACCTGAAAGATGTTCCGGTGAATTCAGCCGCAGAAATGCTGAATGGTCGTCTG
>CAIWKU010000368.1 GCA_903913355.1 uncultured Bacteroidota bacterium
GCTTTGAGAATAATAATTCAAATAATTATAAAACCCGATACCATCCTGATTACCAGTAACACCATCACTAACACGCAATTTCAAATCAGAAATCAGTTTTGAATTTTTCAGGAAATTTTCCTGATTAATCCGCCAGGTAAAAGCTCCGGATGGGAATACACCCCAACGATAATTAGGTCCGAATCTGGAAGAACCATCTGTTCTAACCGATCCCATAAGAATATACTTACTATCATACGTATAAATCAAACGACCATAATAAGACTCCAAAGTAACTTCGCTGGATGAATTTGGATATACGGGTGTAGTTCCGGGCTTAAGCACATTAGAAGCGCTATAGGAAGCATAGTTATTGTTATGATAATAATTATCATAGTAACCAGTTCCTGCCACGGCACTTATATTGCTTTTAATGGATTTCAAATCTTTATTGTAGCTCAAATAAAACTCCATTACCTTATTAAAATACCCATTATAATACTGGTTGTTTTGTCCCCTTAAATTAGGTACAGAATTATACGACTGTGCCGCATAAGCAGGTATTTGTGTGGTACCAGTATATTTTGCAACATCATAGCCCAAGTTTAAATTTGCATGCAGCTCAGGTAAAAAATGTACTTTATAATCCAATTGTACATTTCCGAAACTTCTTAGCGCATGATTTTCGGCATTATATTGTTGCAATAAAGCAACCGGGTTTCTGTTTGAGAGGGAATTGGGTGTTGTATCATTGGTTGTCCACTCATAATATCCACCGAAAGTATTTTTACCACTCATAACCGGCTGGGTAGGGTCAAAAGAAACGGCATTCCCAATAGCGCCAGTATTTGCATTTCTTTGGTCAGTATTTGAACCATGCACATTAATATCGACCTTCAAATGATTGTCGAATACACGTGGTGTAAGACTAAGCGACAAAACCTCTCTTTGTAAGTTATCGGTTTTCAATACCCCATTCTGGGTTAAATATTCTCCTGAAATGCGGTAAGGAATATTTTTATAATTCCCCGATACACTTAAATTATTATCGGAAGTAATGGCTGTTTGGTAGATCTGGTTTTGCCAATCAGTGCTGGCAGTACCCATCGTGGCAATTTGAGAAGTTGATCCATTTGCATTTACATAACTACGAAATTGTGCAGCATTTAATACCGGATATTCTTTTGAAATAACAGAACCGGAAAGCTGGGAAGTAAAAGTAAAGACGGGTTTACCTGAGCTACCTCTTTTGGTAGTAACCAGGATTACACCATTAGATGCTCTTGACCCGTAAATAGCTGTTGCAGCCGCATCTTTTAATACCGTAAAAGTCTCAATATCATTTGGATTAATCCCCTGCAGGTTAACAGAACTTAAAGGCACTCCATCTATTACTACTAATGGGTCGTTGCTGGCGTTTAATGAGGCACCACCCCTGATACGGATGGTAGATCCTGATCCGGGTTGACCACCGTTAGAAGTAATGGATACACCAGCCACTTTACCAGAAATCAATTGCTCTGCAGAAGTAATAGATCCCCCCTGAAAATCTTTTGAACTTACAGATGAAACCGAACCTGTGAGCTCTTTCTTTCTTACTGTACCATATCCGATCACGATTACTTCACCCAAAGAGTTATTTACCTGGGTAAGCTTTACCTGTAGATAACCAGTACCCACAGGTACCTCTACATTTCCAAAGCCAATAGAAGATATTACCAGAACTGAGGAACCACCGGGAACTTTGATTGTAAAAGTTCCGTCATTTGCGGTTTGTGTTGCAATGCTTGTTCCTTTTACAGTAACAGAAGCATTTGCCATTGGACTACCGTCCTTTGAATCAGTTACCTTTCCTGCAACAGTTTTGTTTTGTGCCAAGGCTGACAGGCTAAACAAAAGCGGCAATGAAAGTATAACAAGCAATCGTTTAAATTTCATAATGAAAAATTTACTGGTTAAAAACTAAAGAATGTTTGCTGTATCTGTTTGAGTTTTGATTTACATAGTGGATCATTTATTGATGATAATTTTGGCAGTTTTTATTTTTCCTTTTGATTCCATTTGAATGATATACATCCCATTACTAAGGGTATTGATATTCAAACCATTTTGATTGAGCGGAAATGATTGCAGGCCAGTGAATTTATACCCGTTTACCAAGTCGGCCACTTTTCTGCCATTCATATCAAATAAGCCAATGTTTACCTGGCTGCTTTCCGACAAATAATATTGAATAATTGCATTGGACTGAACAGGTATAGGATATACGGTCAGGCTCATGTCCGTTGTAGAAGTAATCGGATCATTAATCGCCGTAATTACATAGTTATTCAGGTTCTTATTGGTGTACACATAATACTCTCCCGGTTGTAGGGTTATGTTTTCTGCATTTCCAGTTGCTGTATGTGTGGCTGAGGTTAAAAAGCTATACCAGGTTCCTGACAAAGGAAAACTAACCTGTCCTGTTTGGGCTATCACATCAAAATTTCCTACTACAACTATACTCAAAGAATCACTGGTTACACTTAATGATTTAAATGCATTGGCCAGGTTATAGTTGATAGCTCCTGTAGTAAATGTTTTTAGGTAATTGGGGTTATTTCTTAATCCCAGTAAACTGGCATATACATTATACAATGCCTTTCTGTTTGCATTACTATAATAATCCCATCTTACAGGCTTAGGAGTTAACCGGCATGCTCCGGTAGCATCTACCGTACCGTTTGTACAATAATTAATAGAATAATCATACCCAACCTCACCAAACTGCCACAGCATTTTTGGCCCAGGAGTCATTGCCCAGAAAGCCGTAGCCATGGCATTTCTTTTCAAGGCAGTGGCCGTATCTTTAACCGTATAAGAACCACTGGCATTTCCAAACAGTTCGTTTTTATACATGAGTCTTTCTTCATCATGACTCTCCTGATAAGTAATCAGGTTGGGCTGTGCATATCCTCTGTTCGTATATACGCCATAACTAAGATCCCATGAAGGATTACTATAACTCATGGTGGCCTGGTTATAATTGTAATTGAGGTTGCCCCATATCATCATCCCATAATTTGCTTCAACGGTTTCTTCAGAATTGTCAGCAAACATTTCCAGAATACAATAGGCGCCCGTAGAAACAGATTGCACTTTATCGTAAATATTCTTCCAGGTAGCTACCCTGCCAGAGTCATAATTTCCCCAGGCGGTCAGATTACAGTTATTACCAGTAGCATCGCAAGTATTGGTTTGGGTAAACCCTTTAGCCATATCCCACCTGAACCCATCAATTTTATATTTGGTTAACCAATGGGTAATGACACGGTTACGGAAATCGATTGTTGCCTGTTTCTGGTGGTTAAATTGATAGCCAACATTGTCGGCATGCGTAGTATATTGATTAAACCAGGGGTTATTCGCTGCGGGAATACTTAATGCACTGTTCCAATACATCTGCACCATAGGAGAAGATCCGAAGGAATGGTTCATAACAATATCCATGATCACAGCCATCCCCTGAAGATGACAGGCATCTACGAATTGACGTAACGCATTTTCTGTACCATAATATTTATCGGGAGCAAAATAGAAATTAGGATTATACCCCCAACTCGTATTCCCTTCAAATTCATTAACGGGCATTAATTCAATTGCATTAACCCCCAATCGCTTCAGGTAAGTAAGTGTATCCTTTAACGCCTGGTAATTTTGCGCCGCGGTAAAATTGCCAATCCATAATTCGTAAATCACTAAATTCCGCTTATCTGGTCTGCTAAAATTAGTTACCTGCCAGTTATAGGCAGGTTTTGCAGTCTGTAATACACTCACCAGGTTTCCTGAAGCAGCGGCAGGAAATGATTTTAAATTAGGATAAGTTACCGCAGGAATAAATGGATCATTTGCTTTATCCAATACCTTTTCGGTATTATAATCCGCCAGAATCAAACTCCCGTCAATCACATACTGATACCCATATTCTGTACCGGGTGTTAGTCCGGTAATCCTTATCCAATAACGAAGGCTATCCGGCGTTTCATTCATTTGATAATTGGGCGATTGTGTCCAATTATTAAAATCACCAATTACTGCCACTTTTGATTTAAGCGGAGCATATAAAACCAACACTACTGATGTATCACCCTGCTCATAATTGATACCATCTGTTACACCATTGGGCAATGGGGAAAAATTGGTATTGGAAGAAACAAAAAATGTAGCAGTATCTGAAACGGTGGTTCCGCCATTTACAGCTGTAGCAATGATGGTTTGTGTTCCGCTATTTACAATGGTGGCAGTCTGTGAAACAGTAACTGCATTCGAAGCAGTTGCGAGCTGTGTTCCGTTAAAAAATAAACTGAGTCCCGCAGACTGGCTTGAATTGGCCGTGATCAATATTTTATCTCCAACACTTTTAGATACCGGAACCAATATGGGAGCGTATTCCGGCTGACGCGCCGGTGCATCTAATCTTACAAATAAAGAATTGGCAGTATATACTGGAATATACATGTCTGAAGCATCGCTATTAGCCTGCTTCAGCGATCCACTACCATTTCTAAAGAGTATAGCTATTTTCTGGATTTTTTCAGCCGGATTGGTAACGCCAAAAAAGCTTCTTAATCCTCCCGTAATCGTGTATTGCCATTTATTATTTCCAATATAAGTAGCATGAACCTGTGCATTCGTAGATCCCCAAACAGAAAAAGAAGGAACGTACAACCAATTAGAAGAAGAAGTACTTGCCGAAGTAATTAATCCAATATGAACATATACATCAGAACTGGTTGCATAGTTAAATAAACCCTGGTTACCCTGGCTGGCATCGCAAGTGATGGTAATAGAAGAAGATGTATCGGTAATAAAAGTGGGTGACCAACTTAACAACTGCGCTTTGCAATAAAAAATATTGCATAGGAACAAGCAAATAAGCAGAGTTCTTATTTTCATATTATGGCGCAATCAGATGGAATGTAATTGTGTAATAAATACACATTAACACAAAATTGTGTATTTTTTACACAATTACCAAAGATTTACCTGTTTTTGAAGAAATATAATTGCCCCTTCAGGATTTTAATTTTTTTTAAATATCAGTCCGATTAAACATATACACATTTGTAATATATGTATTAGGCGATTCCTGTTTAGAGACCGGATTATAGTATATTGTTTATCCGAAACTCAGATGAAATGAAAAAATACCTGTCATTACTATTATTGATCCCGGTATTCACAAAAAGTCAGTTGCTCTCTGCAAAATTCATCATCCCAAAACCGGCTTCTGTTATTTCCGATCCCGGAGTTTTTCATTTTTCCTCCCGGACAAAAATTATTGCCGACAAGTTGTTTATAGAAACAGCGGGGTTACTTTCTGAGAGCATGGGTATATCGTCAAAAAATATAGAAAGCGGGACGCCATCCAATACTGTGGGTATTATCAGGATTCTGAGAAAACAACCCCTTGGAAAAAACAATACCCCTGAGTATACCATTAAAATTACCATCGATTCCATCCATATTGAATCTGCTTCGGTAATCGGAGCAATACATGCAGTACAGAGTATATCCCAACTGGCAATACTACAAACCACCTTCGGCAGTATTCCTTGCAGCAGAATAGTGGATTATCCGGAATTTAATTACAGGGGGTTAATGCTGGATGTATCCAGAAATTTTTTCCCGATAAGCTATATCAAAAAATTACTGGGCTTAATGTCATTGTATAAACTCAACAACCTGCACCTGCACCTTACCGACGATGCCGGATGGAGATTGGAGATAAACAAATACCCCGAACTAACCAATCACGCTGCCTGGCGACCACAAAGAAACTGGAAAGAATGGTGGAAAGCAGACAGATCTTATGCTTCAGCAGCAGACCCCTTAGCCTATGGTGGTTTTTATACAAAAGCAGATATCAAAGAAATCATTCAATATGCCAACATGCGAGGTATCAACCTGATACCTGAACTGGAATTTCCAGGGCATTCCGGAGAAGTGGTTGCTACTTACCCCAACCTGGGTTGCCTAGGTACAAATGGCAAACAAAGTGAATACTGTCTGGGCAATGACAGCACTTTTCTTTTTTTTGAAAACCTGCTCTCCGAAGTAATCGACCTTTTCCCATCACCTTATATCCATATAGGCGGGGATGAAGCTGATCAGCAAAATTGGAAAAAATGCCCTAAATGCAGAGAAAGGATGCGGGTAAACCACCTGAAAGATGAAAAAGAATTACAAAGCTATGCCATCAAAAGACTGGAAAAATTTATCAATTCAAAAGGTCGAAAATTAATTGGCTGGGATGAAATTCTTGACGGAGGACTTGCAGAATCCGCTACGGTTATGTCCTGGCGAGGCGAAGCCGGTGGAATCAGTGCAGCGAAAATGAACCATGATGTAATCATGACACCTGGTGCCTATATGTATTTTGATGCGTACCAGCAAGACCCTGCCACACAACCAGAAGCGATTGGAGGATATTTACCCATTGAAAAAGTATACCAATATAATCCGGTACCTGCCGTTCTGGAAAAAGAGAAACAGAAATATATCAAAGGGGTACAGGCTAATCTTTGGACAGAATATATTCCTACCATGGAACAGGCAGATTATATGCTGTTTCCAAGAATGCTGGCTTTGAGTGAAGTAGGCTGGACAAATAACGCAAACAAAATATGGGACGACTTTACTGAAAGGATGCAACCACATTATGCCATACTGAAAAAGTTTTCTGTAAACTATTGCCGACCATCGTACCAGGTGCAGGTTGATACAAAAACAGATACTAAAGAACGAACCAGCTTGGTTACCCTGCATAGCGAACAATGGTTGCCGGAAATTTATTATACTCTGGATGGATCAACACCTTCCCAGAATGCCATAAACTATAGCGGCCCTTTTCAAATCATTGGTTCCGCTAACCTAAGGGCTTCTATTTTGAGAGATGGAAAAGCACAGGGCAAACCAGCTTCCTATGATATTGAGATACATAAAGCCCTCGGTAAAAAAATCACTTATCTGAAAAAATATAGTGCCAGTTACCCGGCGGCTTCAGCAGCTACCTTAACAGATGGGCTAAAAGGAGGACTTACTTATTCAGATGGCAGGTGGCAGGGATTTGAGACTGATATGGACCTGATCATCGATCTCGAGGAGAACACTCCATTACAAGTTGTACGATCCAGATTTATGCAATTAATTGGTCCAGGAGTGTATATGCCGGATTATATTGAAGTATCTGTTTCAGAAGACGGAAAACAATATAGTCCGGTTAACAAATGCACCAATGATATTTCCATAAAGGACCCGAGTCTTTTATTCAAAATTTTTGAAGTGGATCTTACCGGCTTAAAAGGAAGGTATGTACGCTTTTTTGCAAAAAATCATTCGGGATTTTTATTTACCGATGAAATTGTAGTAGACTAAAACAAGTATTTATCTTTTACACCTAATCATTTACACTGCAAAAATAGGCCCATGAAAAAAGCAACTCTTTTTCTGTTATGGTTACTTCAGGTAAGTATATCCATTGCACAGGAAAATAACAATGATGGATATATTGTACCCACAGATCCCAAAGTGCAAAGGAATCTAGCTGAATGGCAGGACCTGAAATTTGGTTTATTTATGCATTGGGGTACGTATAGCCAGTGGGGGGTAGTGGAAAGCTGGAGTATTTGTCCGGAAGATGAAGGCTGGACACAACGCAAAGGCCCTTATGCAGCCGATTATTTTACGTATAAAAAAGCCTATGAAAATCTGCAAACCAGTTTTAATCCGATAAATTTTAATCCGGAAAAATGGGTAAAAGCTGCCAAAGAAGCCGGTATGGGCTATGTTGTTTTTACTACCAAACACCATGATGGTTTTTCTATGTTTGACACGAAACAAACCGATTATAAAATCACTGATTCGAAAACACCTTTCTCTACCAATCCAAGAAGCAATATTGCAAAAGAAATTTTTGCGGCCTTTAGAAAAGAGAATTTTAAAATAGGGGCCTACTTCTCTAAACCAGATTGGCATAATGATAATTACTGGTGGTCGTATTTTCCACCGAAAGACAGAAACCCCAATTATAACCCCGCCCGTTATCCTGAAAGATGGAATCATTTTAAAACATTTACCTATAACCAGATCGAAGAACTTATGTCGGGCTATGGCAAGATCGATATACTTTGGCTGGATGGGGGACAGGTAAGACCAGTGAAAACTTCAACCAAAGGTGCTAATGAAACCAATAGCGAATTGTATGACCAGGATATTGATATGCCAAAAATTGCCGGGATGGCCAGATCTTACCAGCCGGGTTTATTAGTGGTTGACAGAACTGTTTCGGGAGAATTTGAAAATTATAAAACACCCGAACAGCAATTGCCTGATAAGCCATTACCTTATCCTTGGGAAACCTGTATGACTATGGGAGGGTCCTGGAGTTATGTACCAAAAGACAATTATAAATCTGCCAGAACACTCGTGCATACTTTGGTAAAAATCGTTTCCAGAGGTGGAAACCTTTTATTGAATATAGGCCCTGGGCCCGATGGCGACTGGGATCCGGTTGCTTATGAAAGATTGAAAGATATAGGTGCCTGGATAAAAGTGAATGGGGAAGGAATCTATGGGTCTCAGGCGGTTGTCCCTTATGCATCCGGAAATCAGTTTTACACCCAATCAAAAACTAAAAATACTGTATATGCTTTCTGGCTTTCCGAAACAGAAGAAGTCGCATTACCCGCAGAGATTATAATTCCGTTTACAGCTTCCAAACTAATTAAAAAGATTTCTTTACTGGGAAATAAACAATCTCTTTCATGGACTTTGTCTGATGGAAATATCCTCCTAAAAATTCAACCTGCAGTTCAACAAAATAAAGACCTCAGGTATGCGGCCTGCTTTAAAATTGACTATTAATTATACTGCGCATGTTACTAAGAAAAAATTTTGTTTACCTTCTTTTATCAGGAAATTTTCTGATAACACCCGCCTTTTCCCAGGATTGGCTGGTAAATCCTGTTGTACCAAAAGCGGCTATTTACCCGAGTTCTGACAATAAAGAAATCATTCTCAACAATGGGCTTGTGAAGAGAGTTTTTCGGATACAACCCAATATCAGTTGCATTGATTATTCTAACCTGGTCAATGGTCAACAGTTAGTTAGGGCTATTAAACCAGAAGCAATGATTACCATTGATCAAAAAACTTATCATATAGGTGGGGTGTATGGCCAGACGGAAAAAGCCTATTTAATGAAAGATTGGATTGGTAAATTCAGTTCCGCAGACAGTGATTTTCATTTTGTCAACTACCAGATAGAGGATTTGAAACCATTTATTCATTGGAAAACAAGAGATCAAAAAATAAGAAAACAGGCTACAGGCAAAACAATCACATTTCAATATCAGTCATCGCTTATTTCTCTAAAAAATCTGGAAGTACATGTGCATTACGAACTATACGACGGAATTCCCTTAATCATCAAATGGGTTTCCGTTCATAATCAGTCAGGCCATAGTATTATCCTCAATCGGGTGGTGAATGAAGTGTTGGGATTGGTGGAGGAAGAAAGTGCGGTAGTTGGCACTCCCGAGCAAATGAAAAAACAACATGGAATTTATGTAGAAACTAACTATGCATTTAACAATGCTATGCGATATGATATTAGCGACCAGACAACTCATTGGGAAACCGACAAAACCTATACATCCCAGGTAAATTACAATTATGAAACACCCTGTGTACTGGAAGTATACCCTGAAAAAATAAAAGGGATTGTTCTCCAGTCCGGCGAAGAATTTCAATCAGTAAGAACACATGAATTATTAATGGATAGTTATGACCGTGAAAGAAGGGGTCTGGCGATTCGGAAAATGTATCGTACGGTTGCTCCCTGGACAAGCGAAAATCCAATATTCATGCATTTGATAAGTAAAGACGATGATGAAGTAAAAAAAGCAGTTGATCAATGTGCAGCAACCGGATATGAAGCTGTGATACTTAGTTTTGGCAGTCATTGCAATATGGAAGATACTTCCGCCGCCAATATCCTCCGCTGGAAAAAGCTTTCAGACTATGCGCATCAAAAAAATATATTGATTGGTGGCTATTCCCTTTTTAGTTCCAGGAAGATCAGCGATGAGGATGATGTGATAGATCCGGTAACCGGAAAACCAGATGCAGCTGCATTTTTTGGCAATGCACCCTGTATGGGAAGTAAATGGGGATTGGCTTATATAGCCGGATTAAAATATTTTCTGAGTAAAACAGGTTTCGATTTATTTGAAAATGATGGCCCATATCCTGGCGATGTATGTGCATCTACAAAACATCCTGGCCATAGAGGGTTAGATGATTCCCAATGGAAACAAATGGAGTTGCAAAAAGAGCTCTATCATTGGTGTAATGAGCAGGGTATTTATGTAAATGCTCCTGATTGGTATTTTTTAGATGGAACCAATAAAACAGGTATCGGTTATCGGGAAGTAAATTTTTCTTTATCAAGGGAACAGCAAAAAATATTAAACCGTCAGAATATTTTTGATGGCACCTGGGAGAAAACCCCGTCAATGGGCTGGGGTTTTGTACCCTTAACCAAATATCAGGGCGGAGGACCTGAAGCCGTTCTGGAGCCACTCTCAGAGCATTTGGCAGATTACCAACAATTAATGGTAGAATATTATGGCGCAGGAGTACAAGCCTGCTATCGGGGTCCCAGACTGTTTGACAATGCACTAACCAAACAGGTAGTGAGTAAAACAATAAGCTGGTACAAGAAATACCGGGATATTCTCAATGCTGATATTATTCATCTTCGCAGAGCAGATGGAAGAGATTGGGATGGAATACTACATGTTAACCCGACACTAAAAACAAAAGGATTTGTATTATTGTATAATCCGCTGAAAGAAAAAATAACACGTATAATCACTCTACCGTTATATTATACAGGAATCACTTCAACTGCAGTAATTAGAGAAAAAGAAGGCCTTGCCAGAAAATATACATTAGATCGTAACTATGCAATAAAACTAACGGTTAGTATTGATCCAGAATCATATACATGGTATTCCATTGAATAAGCTTTACAACTATATTGAATTGAATCATATTTTTTTAGTGCCCCTTCTACAATTTTTCCTGCTATTGTATATTTTATAAAGAGATACAAATCACATCAGATTATCTGTTAATCAGCTAATCTGCCAAGAACCTATTTCCTATGACCCGGCTCACTAGTCGCTTTCTTCTTCAAGATGCAACTGCTGGTGATGTGCTCCTGCCGCGATATGCATGGCAAAACCAGCAATAGCCGTATCTTTTAATAGGTTAATTAATGCCATCGATCTCATTTCCCGGGTTCCTGCATCTAGATAATTGGGGAGATGGATAATAAATACAAAAATGAAAAGAAGTATAGCCAGCAGGTAACCCGAAAACTTCACCAAACGATTCGTGATAAAAGAAATACCTACCAGGATGAATGCCGCCCCCACTAAATAAGCCCATAGAATACCACCGGGCAATGAATAAGGTATGTATACCATCATATCTCTGGCATTGACAAAATACAAAAGGCCAAACAAGATAAGTACAACCGCCAGGAGGTAGATAGCCACCCTTGATACGGGATGATAATGCTTCATGACAAACGGGTTTAGTTGCTAAAAGTTACAGCGTATATTTTAGAAATGCAAGCATTATTAGAAAGGAATGAAAAGCTTTATATAAATTCACCAGGCAATTATATCCAGGAAGCAGGCTATTAGGGTTGAATTCTGTACCTGTATAAACGGTTTTAAGATAACAAGTCCCTTCTTCTTCCTGTAGCTTTTGCCTGCAAAACCCAAACAAGTTCCGTAACTTAGATGCCTTAACATCTTTCTGCCAGCACTTGTATAAGTAACGGTTTTCATTTTCACATTAATTTACGGCTTTGAAGAAAAGTAATTTCGAATACCTTACCAAGCATAAAAGCAGGTCGTTTGCTGACACCAAACAGCGGATTACCTATAGTTTTAACCTGATAGAAAATACGATCATAGGTCAGATGGAAGACGAGGGAACCCATATTTGCCTATACGAATACCGAGGTAAATATATAGGCACAGAATTTCTGATTTCTTTTGCTAAAAACTCAGTTTCCTATAAGCTGATCAGTGTAGATAAAGATGAGGCTGAATCAATCCATTAGATTAACTCATCTCGTTTGTTTTCCAGTAATGGTAAAACAGTATCAATTTCCTTCTTTGTCCTACCCAGCAATTCTCCAATCATTACGGCATCAAATTCGGTAAGATGATTGATCTCTATGGCTATTTGGGTAAGTTCTGATAAACCGGCTGATAAGCAGGTGCCTTTGAGTTTATGCCCCATCTGCTTGATCTGGTTAAGATTCTGCTCCTGTAAATATTTGCTAAGTTCCTGATTGTATTTTGGCAATTCACTGATAACCAGGGACAGGAATGTCTGAATAAGTTGCTTATCCCCATCCAGATGCCTGTTTACATTTTCAAAATCAAAGTGAATCATACAATCTTGTTTTGTAGCCCGTTGAAATTACGCTAAAGATAAAGTATTTTGTCACTTTCTCATATAAAACAACCCTGCTAAATACAATCAGGCAGATACTATTCTTCTATGATAATTAATCTGTCCGAGATGATAACTAAGGTGTGCCAGTAAGTGTAAAAGAAAGTACTGTACTGTCATATCATAATCAAATACTTTCTCCGGGTATTGGGTTACAAGGATATCTGTATCCAGCGCACGAATGGTTTGGGAAACAATCAATAGCGTTCGGTCTATCGTAGCCACCAGTTCTGTTTCCGGTATATTTTTGAGGCTAAACTCCTCCGGCCTGTTTCTGATATATCCGCTTTTACCAAGTACTGCACCAATATAATGCTGCAGGTTACCCAGTAAATGAAGGCAAAGATTCCCCCCTGAGTTACTAATTCCTGGAACCAATTCCCATCTTTTATCCTGATGAGGATAAGCGAGCATCTCATTCTTTATTTTTAGTATATCCCGCTCATATAGCAGGGCAATATCTTCGCTAAACATATGATCTATTATTTATTTTTTCTCAAAACTCTTTCCCATGAGTCAGGGAAATAAGCTTTTCCGCCAATTTTGGAAAACGATACATCAGTTTTAAAAATAAGAAAGTTGTGGTATGCCCCCCAAATAAAGATTGCACCCATCTGCCCACCCGGGTTCTTGTTGCAAAGGCATTTTTCCATTGAATTGTATACTTTTTCTCGAGTTCGGCTCTGCTGATTTTGCCGGCTAAGAATAATTGAATGTTTTCAAAAGCGATCTTTGCCGAATGCATGGCCATACTCATCCCATTTCCACATAATGGAGTAATCATCCCCGCCGCGTCGCCCAGCATGATCACATGATTTTCTATTTGCGTTTTATACTGAAAACTTACTTGAGAAATGGTTATCGGGCCTGGATACAAGTGAACGGCTTCGTTAAATATTTTCTTTAACAAAGGATTTTTTGCCAAAATAGTTTCTTCCATCACCGGAATAGAATTCCCGGATAACCTTAGGTTTTCTGCAGTAGTTAGATAGCATAAACAGGAAATTCCATCCTCTACCCGCGACATGCCACAATACCCATCCTTGAAATTGTGCAAAGCAATTGTATCTGAATCATGGTTATATCTGATATGGTATTTCACTCCAATGTAATTGTTTAATTTTCCGGGTTTTGATTTTGCAAATTCTCTGGCCCATTTTATATCAATATTGCTTCTTTTTCCAAAACAGCCGGCTGCCAGTTTCGTAATATAAGAAGCATCTTTGGTTTGAATAAGAAAATGATCATCCACAAAAAGGATATCATTCACCTTGCAATCGGTAATTACAGTGACCCCTTTTTTAACTGCCTTTTCATATAAAACATTATCCAGTTGAAAGCGGCTTACTCCGAAACCGCCAAGTGGAAGTTGGAATGAATACCCATTTCCATACGTATCAGAAATCAATAAGGTATTTATACAGGGCAATCCCCAATCATCCAGCGGAATTCCGCAGGATTCAAGGAATTTTCTGCTCTCCTGGCTGATATACTCTCCACAAACTTTATGAAACGGATAAGTCTCCTTTTCAAATAACAATACCCGATACCCGGCATCCGCTGCCTGAATAGCAAGGGTAAGTCCTGCCAGTCCACCTCCTATAATACCCAAGTCGCAGTCATATTTTATCTGCTTATGCTCCATGTGCAAACAATATCAGGTAACGAAAAGCCCATTCCCATTCAACCTTTACAGGGTTAATCCCTGCATTTTTACAAAGCTGTATCCATTCATTCTTTCGAAAACCTCGAGCAACACTCAAAGGTGCATCATTCTTAACCAGGTAAGAAGAGGAAAACAAGAAAGTAAGGATCCGGATAGAATAATAAGCAAGCCCGTTTCGATGAAGGTCATTGATAAAAAAACCTATTTGCGAATTTTCACGCATCCAATGTAATTGTTTAATAAGCGCTTCGTTTGTAAAGTGATGGCAAAAAAGGCTTGAAAAAATAATATCAGGCTTCTCTGAAAAAACAATTTTTTCATAGTCAGCAACCATCCATTCAGATTTTCCATTCAACTGTTGCCGTTCCTTTGCTACATCAATGCATTCTTTTTTGATATCAATACCAATGCAGTGTAGTTCTATCCGGTTTTTTCTGCACCAATTAGCAATCGCCACCAGATTATCTCCCCCCCCACATCCCATTTCACAAACGGTGATTTTTTCCCTGTCTTCTGCCAATATCGCAAAACCTTTTACGGTAATGGAATGTCCTCCCAATAAAGTATTAATCGTATTCAGCTCTTCCATATTCCGCTTAATATCCGGAAATGGAATATCATCCCTGTCAAGCAACTCTTTGGTATTTGAGCGATATTCTAATGAGATCATCTTTCTGCTATAAAAGTTTCCATGGTTAGTCCCGGCCCAAAAGCCATTCCCAAAATTTTGTCATGCGTTTTCTCAGGCTGATCCAGGATTTTTTTTAAAACAAAGAGAACTGTGGGAGAAGACATATTACCATATTGATATAATACCTCTCTCGAATATTGAAGATCATTATCAGAAAGCACTAATTGCTTTTGAATAAGATCTAATATTCTTTTGCCTCCTGGATGAATACACCATTTCGTAATATCCGGAAGCTGAATTCCATTGGCCGAAACTGCTTTTTCTACTAATTGGTTAATATCTTCCTGAATCAACTGTGGTACATACCCACTCAAAGTCATTAAAAACCCATGACTACTCAGTTCCCAAGCCATATCTTTTTCACCTTTGGATGTTACATGCGAATAAAATCCTTTAATAGATAAAGCAGTGTCTGATAAAATACAATTTGATACCAAAACTGCAGCGGATCCATCTGAAAACAATAAACTACTTGCTGCATTATCTGGCGTAAAAATTTGTTGAAAATGAAGTGTACACAATTCTGTTGCCACGATTACCACATTTGCATTATCAGCGCTATCACAAATCATTTTTGCGAGTTTTAATGCATGTATAGCAGCATAACATCCCATGAAATTGACAGATGTCCTGAAAATATCAGGGGATAGATCCAACTCCTGCAATAGCTGAAGGTCAAGTCCGGGGGCGCTCAATCCAGTACAACTAACCGTAATTAAGTGGGTTATTTGCTTAGGAGATATTCTGTCTTTTATACAGTCCCGGATAGCTTTGGCTGATAAAACAAGCGATTCCTCATGATATATTTCCATTCTTTTTTCCAGGGAAGGAAATACAGCCTCCTTCCCAACAGGTATAAAACGGGAGCTTTCATCAGTAACCAGATTTCCATAATCAGACACTACCGAATAACGGGTATGAATCCCGCTATGGTCATATAAAAATTTCAGCCTTCTTTTGTCCTCTTTACCTAATTGATAGCAGTTCTGCATAAACTGAAAGATATCGGCTTGTCTATGACAAAACCTGGGAACTGCAGTTGCTATTGAAATAATTTCAGCCAAAATGCTTTATGATTAAGATCGTAATGAATCCAAGATTTGTACAGGCCGAAGCCAGCCAGTTCATCTGCATGGTATGCTTAAAATCAGCTAACTGATCATCCCTCCATACTTTCCATGCCCATTGCAAAAAGTATAACAAAACTGGCAGGAAAAAGATCTGTAAAATATAAAATAAATATAATTGCCCTTCATTTTGGTAATAATAAAACAGACAGCAAAATGCAAAAAGGTACATAATAGCGCAGAATACAAAAGTTCCTTTTTTACCCAACAGCATGGATAAAGTGGTTACGCCATCTTGCTTATCAGAAGTATGCTGGTAAATTTGGGTAATTGGATAAAAACCTCCTATCAGAAAGCAGGCCGCCATAATAGGCACCAAAGGTAAACTTCCTAGAGGCGAGGCAGAAACAGCTCCATTCACCATAAAAAATAGTAAGCCACCCTGATTAAGAATAACCACCAGATAACCAATAACAGGATATTTTTTTAATCGAATACCCCGGTAACTATATAATCTTGAAAAAATAATATACACAGTAAGAAGCGAGGCAAATAATCCTGAAAAAGATAGTGATAATGCAATCGCCAAGATATCCATACAAATCGTAACGTAAAACAATTCCCTTTCAGGTAGCAAAGGTTTTTTCAAACCACCTATACTATCTGTGTCCCGGTCCATATAACTATTATAGCCATTGCTGGAAGGGTATACTA
>CAIWKU010000369.1 GCA_903913355.1 uncultured Bacteroidota bacterium
AAAAAACCATTCAACACACTCCAGGGTATATTGATAAACCGTATCGAAAGATCGGGGACCATACGGTGCCCGCGCATTATCGCCCATATAGATATAATCGTAGTGGGGCAACTTCGCTACTATCTCTTTCAGTACGGTTAAGCCGCCATAGCCGCTGTCGAAAACACCAATGGGACAAGTCTTCTTCATATCCAAAAATAAGAACCCCATCTTATAGACGGGGTTCTCGGTAATAATTTTTATTGGAACTATTTAAATAGCTACTATCCTTTTGGTTTTGTAGCAGCTGGTTTAGTTGCTGCAGGTGCGCCACCGGTTGCTGCTCTCCAGGCTTCTTCATAATCCTTTGGAAGGGTTAGTTTCAGCTTTAGGGCTACCCGAATACTGAGGTTATCGAGTAATGGGGGCTGTAGGTAAGGAGTAAGTGCATCGGCTTTCAGAACCATGGTATATTTTTGTTCTGCTACCACCTGGTTTAATGCTTCTACTATTTTCGAACGGAAGGGTAATAAAAGCTGACCTTGTTTCTCATCCAACAACTGCTGTGAATACTGCTGCCAGTAAATTAATTTCTGCTTTAAACGGTTCAGATCAGAGATTGCCATTTCACGGGCTTTCGGTGCTAATCCGGCAGAATCTTTTTTGAAAAGACTGTCCTGGCGCTGATAATCTTTATAGGTATAATCATACTCAACCTGCAAAGAATCTTTTTGATAAGAGTCCAGCAAAGGTGAAATTTTATCGATACCTGGCATTAATGCTAATACGAACTGATCGTCAAAATAGCCGATTTTAAGGGGGGCTTGTTGTGCATTTGTATTGTTAGAAAACAAAACGCTTGCTGAAAGAGCCAAACACACAAATAGTAATTTCTTCATTGTTGTGAATTTATAATTGATTTGGTTTGCACTAATTTTTGATACCCATTTCCTTCAGTATCTCATCACTCTTATCCAACTTTGGGTCGGCAAATATAACGGTAATTCCTTCACTTTTATCCAGTACAAAATCGTAGGCTTTTGCCACAGCAATTTTTTGTATGGCATTGTACACTTTGTCCTGTATCGGTTTTACCAATCTCTGACGCTCTTTAAAAAGGTCCCCTTCATAGCCAAAACGCCTTTTTTGCAGATCGCGGACCTCCTTCTCTTTCTGAAACAGTTCGTCTTCCCTTTTCTTCTTCAACTCGTCGGTAAGCATAAACTGTTCTGCCTCGTAGTTCTTATACATTTTATCGAGGGTAGCCTGTTTGTCGTCAATTTCTTTCTGCCACTGTTCTCCTATCTGTTGCAGTTTTTTATCTGCATCCTTGTATTCGGGTATTTTATTTAAAATATACTTAGTATCTATTACCGCATACCGCTGTTGTGCCTGGCTGGTTATTACACTTACAGAAAACGCTATACAGAGAAACAGGACTTTTTTCATATAAAATAATTTAACCCTAAGATACCTATTATCACACTATTCTGGTTCAAAGCCCAGCATGAATGTAAATCTTGTTGCATCTTTAAACGGTGTTCCCGGCGTTAATCTGTCTAAGCCCAATCCATAATCGAATCCAAGCAAGCCAAACATAGGCAGGAAGAAGCGCATACCTAAACCAACCGAGCGACGCAACTGGAATGGATTGTAATTCTTAAGATCGAACCATCCATTGGCTGCCTCATAGAATGCCAGTCCATAAATGGTACTGCTAGGATTCAGGCTAAGCGGATACCGCATTTCCATTGTGTACTTGTTGAAAATAGTAAAGTACTGTGTGGCATACTGTTTATCCGGGTTAATGGTCACATTTGAATTATCATACACAGGATATCCTCTTTGTGAAATGATATCATATCCCAATAAAGCAAACTGGTTACTCAATCCAGCATCGCCTACCTGGAACCTTTCAAAAGGTGATATTTTCAGGTTCGGATTAAACCTACCAACATAACCAAACTTAGCAGCCAGTTTTAATACAAACTGTTTGTTATGATCTTCTCCGGTTCCCTTGGTTAATGGAATATACCATTCACCATTCATTCTCCATTTATGGTATTCCAGAAATTTATATGGGTTGGCTTCAGTTGACAGATTTGGATCAGGGAATATCAGTGAATACGGCGGCGTTACCTGTAAACTCAACAGGAAGTTAGAACCCGAACTAGGAAATGTAGGCTGGTTGATAGATGATCTTTGCAATGCTACGCGGAAGTTCAGGTTGTTTACAATACCATTGGTAAATCCGGGCAAATTGGTCGGATCAATCGCGTAATTACTCAATGTATATCGGGTATAGTTTACCCCCATGGTCAATGAAAAATAATCATCAGGCCATTTTAATTGTTTGGCAATACTTACTGTAGCACCGGTAGTTGAAATATATCTTGAATCAGCTACGTTTGAATTATACAGGCCGGTAGTGGGATCAATGGTTTGACCGTATTTGGTATTATAAATACTAACGGTTAGCGCATTTCGTTTTTTACCTCCCAACCAGGGTTCTGTAAATGAGAAGTTATAAGAACGGAAGGCCTTACCATTACTTTGTACACGAAGACTCAGCTTCTGTCCGTCTCCCATCGGTAAGGGATCCCAAGCCGATTTTTTCCAGATATTCCGGATTGAAAAGTTGTTGAAAGAAACCCCCAGTGTTCCGGTTAATCCAATTACCCCTCCCCATCCTGCACTTAATTCCAGCTGATCGCTCGATTTCTCTTCCACGCCGTAATTGATATCCACAGTACCATCTTCCGGATTAGGAACCGGATCTATCTTGATTTTCTCCTGGTTAAAATAATTCAAATTGGCAATCTCACGCTGTGAACGAACCAGGTCCGTACGACGGAATTTTTCGCCGGGGATGGTTCTCAGTTCTCGGCGTATCACATATTCCTTAGTACGGTCGTTACCTGTAATCCTTACATTTTTAATGGTAGCCTGTGGCCCTTCTACCAATCTGATCTCATAATCTATGGTATCATTATAAACGGCGGTTTCCACCGGATCTGCCCTAAAGAAAAGATATCCATCATCCTGGTAAAGTCCACTGATATCACCCCCTTCAGGCCCACCCCCTTTACCCAGTTTCTTATTCAGGAATTCCAGGTTATAGGTATCGCCTTTATGAATAGCGAGGATAACAGATAAAAGTGAATCCGAATATTTGGTATTTCCTCTCCAGGAAATATTTCCGAAATAATATTTGTGCCCTTCCACCACTTTAATATCAATATTCAGATCACCTCTTTGGGTATGATAAATTGTATCTTTTTCAATAACCGCATCACGATAACCGAGCGAGTTATAGTAATCAAGGATATTGTCTTTATCCTCTGTATATTTCTTCTGATCAAATTTGGCGGAAGTGAGTTTGATCCTAACATATGGATCCAATACTTTCTTTGTTTTGCTATAAGTAAGAAAACCCTTGTCTTTCAGGTATTGATCGAATGTATAGTTTTTAGGTACTACAATCTTGGCAGAGTCGTATACAGGGAAAAGGGTTAACCTTGATTTTTCATGCGTATCCTTGAATTGTTTTTTCAGTTTCGCATCATCAATGGTATTACCCCCAAAATTGATATTGCTGATTTTTACTTTTGGGCCTTTATCAATGAAAAAGTCCAATGCCAGCA
The DNA here is from genome assembly GCA_903913355.1 of uncultured Bacteroidota bacterium. GTDB lineage: Bacteria > Bacteroidota > Bacteroidia > Chitinophagales > Chitinophagaceae > Sediminibacterium. The sequence continues at coordinate 3,624 of CAIWKU010000369.1, forward strand.
TGTTGTCGATAGCCGTATCTTTTCTTTCTACGATTTTAATCCTTGAATCGCGATAGCCTTTTTCTTCATAGTACCGTTTAATCGCTTCTACTGCAGTAATTTTCATGTTCTCAGTAACCACGTGATTAGGTACCAATCCGGTTTTCCCTGCCAGATCCTCGCTTTCTCCTTTTCGAATACCCTTGAAATAGAATTTGGATAACCGGGCTCTTTCGGTAACCGCTATTTCGATCTCTATATTTTTACCGGTTAATTTGGTGATATAGATTTCTACATTACTGAAATAATTCTGGCCCCAAAGTTTGGTAATGGCTTTTGAAAAATTATCGCCACCGGGAATGGTTACTTCATCGCCTATTGTGAGGTTTGAAATTGAGATCAGGAGGTTTTCATCAAAAAAGCGGTTGCCAATGACTTTAATACCCGAAATCTTATATTTTTTGGGCGTTTTTTGATTGAAAATATTGATAAGATCGGCATCAATATTGGTAATTGTTGTATCAGAACCTGTTGTTTGTTGTGATCGGACCGGGACACTCACGAGCGATATTACAAAAGCCAACAATAAAAATTTATACACTTTCTGCATCCGTTTTCGGTTTGTTATGTGTCTGATCGACCGTGCAGCACACATATCTATCAGCAATTGGTTCAGGGTTTTAGGCGGGGCAAATTAACGGGAATAATGAAAAGTGTTTGTTAAATCACCCATTGTATCAAAAGGGAGGGGTTAAATAGCTATGCCAATTGCGTTTCCTCCTGTATTTGTTGACCCGTTTTGCCAAATCTCCGTTCCCGGGCCTGGAAGTCAATAATGGCTTCATACAGGTTTTCTTTCCGGAAATCGGGCCAGCGGGTGTTTGTAAAATATAATTCTGCGTAGGCAAGCTGGTATAATAGAAAATTACTGATCCGGTATTCACCACTGGTACGTATCATTAGCTCAGGATCAGGAAACTGACTGGTGGTCAGGTATTTTTCCAGTGTTTCATGGTTAATGGTAGTTGGGTCTATTTTACCCGACTGTACATCCAGACCAATATTTTTTACGGCATTTACCAACTCCCATCGACTGCTGTAACTCAATGCCATCACAAGGTTCAGCCCGGTATTCTGACTGGTCATTTCCAGGGCTTCCTGCAGTTCATCCTGTGCAAATTTTGGCAACATATTCATATCGCCGATCACATGTAACCGAATATTGTTCTTATTCAGCGTGGGCACTTCTTTCCGGATGGTATCTACCAGCAATGCCATCAATCCTTCTACTTCCTGCTGTGGCCTGTCCCAATTTTCAGTACTAAATGCATAGAGCGTAAGATAATGGATCCCCAGCTCTGCACAGCCCTCCACAATATTCCGCACACTTTCTACGCCATGATAATGGCCATACAGACGATCCTGGCCCTTTTCCTGGGCCCAGCGTCCATTTCCGTCCATAATAATGGCAATATGTTGCGGTAATCTTTCTTTATCAATACCCGCAATCAGCACTTCCTGCATAGTTGTACCTTCTGTTAGGGTGCAAATTTAGCAAAATCGGGGGTTAAACGGCTTTTAATTACAGAAATCTGGACTTGATTACCCTGTAAACTGGGGTAATTTTGGTTATTTTCCGGGTGTGGGAGGGCAATGATAGGTTTGGAGGTTAAAAGATATCCCTATTTTAAAGCTGGCAAATGCATCTTTCTGTGGACCATTACCCCTTTGCCTGCCTTTGATACCAACCGATGGTCCTAATTCATAGCTTCTGTCCTGGAGTAAGAATGCGGGTGAGGGCGATCCGTCAGGTAAGGTAGGAAAAGCATCCGGCGCATAATTGCCACTTACATCATCTATATAATCGGTTGATGTAAAGCGATACGTAACTTCCGCAAATACATTCATGTGTTCATTCAATGCATATTTCATGCCTACGGTAAATGGTACCGACATGGCAACAGGGCCGTAGGGATGGAGGTTGGGATATAATGGACTGCCCTGACCTTCGGTGCCCAGAGGCCGTAAATAATATTTTACACCGTTCAGATAAGCATAGGGATCATAGGAAAATACACCGACTCCCAAGCCCAGATAAGGCGTAAACTCGTATCCATCAAAGCCAGGTCTGAATTCAAAAAAATTGAAAATTCCGGATACACTCAATTCCCATATATTATCATTAAAACTCAGGTTCCGGGCCACCTGAACAGGGTTACTGCTGTATTTATCCGCGTATCCGAGCATAGAAAAATCGCCTGATAAACGTATTCCTATATAATTGGAAAGTTGTTTTTGAAAAAAAGCGCCTGCCGCCATTTTGGGTCGGTTAATGGCTGAATTGGGGTTCAGATCCCCAAAATAATGAGCAGCTCCCAGAGAAAGACCCAATTCCCCCTGGTGCACAAAACTGTTCAACAACTGCGCATTTGCATTGTTCAGACCCATCAGCACAAATGCAATTACCATTACTCTTTTAAACATAGCTATTCTAAAGTGGGGGCAATGAATTGTAAAATAGCATCAAATTTCAATACCATAAAAGTTAATTTCTCTTATCAAGACCCCAGGCAAGCTTGGTTCGCAGTGTAGATAAAAAACTATTTTCATTGAGCCTGATCAGGCTAACAGTGAATTTTTCTCTTCTTACAGCCAATTGTATGGTCTTGCCAACAATCTCCCTTCTGGCATCAAGTGCACAAATAAACTGGTCGGCCCGGCCTTCCACTTCAAATGAAATCACATTCGTATCAGGCACCACGATCGACCGTACATTCAGGTTATGCGGGGCTACGGGTGTTATCACAAAACTGGATGATTCCGGGAAAAGGATTGGGCCGTTGCAACTCATATTGTATCCGGTAGAACCGGTTGCTGTTGAAACAATCAATCCATCTGCCCAATAACTGTTCAAAAATTCTCCATTCAGGTAAGTATGCACTTTAATCATAGGAGAAATATCTCTTTTATGGATTGCAAACTCATTCAAACCAAAAGGGGTCTCTCCAAATAAAGGCTCACTGGAATCAAGGTGAATAAGGGTTCGTTTATCAACCAGGTAAGTCCGGTTAACTAAAGCATCTACGGCACTGGTCAACTCTTCTTTACTGATACTGGCTAAAAAACCCAACCTGCCAAAATTGATTCCTAATATGGGAATATTCTTATCCCTTACCAGGGTTACCGCATCCAGCATGGTTCCATCACCGCCCAAACTGATCAGACAGTCGATATGCTCTTCCAGGTCTTCTGACACTTTAAAGGGAATCAGTTTTTCAAGTATATGCTGGGGTAAATGAAACTGCTCCAATAATTGATGAAAAATCAGGATCGTAGCATCATATCTGGCCAACTCTTCCAGCAAAACCAATAATGGATTCTCTTGTTCAAAATCAAGCCCCCTGCTATAGATTGCTACTTTCATTATTTACCTGTTTATTACTACGCTTAATTAAACGTTTTACATCTGTAACTTCTTTAAATGAAGTTACTTAGCTATGAATTCCTGTATGTAAATATAAGTCATCCGTATGGGGAAAAAGATACCTCTAAGAGAATAATTGTTGCAGAAAGAAAACTGAGGTAATAACGAAGTGTAATCAATAATCCCGTAACATATCACTCGAAATAGGTAACCCGTTTAAGCGGTTACATATTGAGATAAGAAATCAAGTGGTTATAATTCTCCTTTAGCTCATTGGCATATTCTTCTTCGCCAAAAAAATATCTGACTATGTATTCGTAGCGCTGAAAAGTGGCCACGATATCGGAGACTTCGATTTTATTTATTTTGAGGGTAATTACCACAGTGCCGCTTTCTGGTTCGGTATGAGTGTTTAACTGCGTAATATATGCTTCATTGGTTTCCACTAATCGGCTAATCTCCCCAAACGAAAAATTTTGTTTATCGGTTTCCAAAACAATCACTGCCCCCTTCTCTTCATTACCCACAAAGCGGGATATGGTTTTTAATATATCTTTCGCCTGTATCACACCACTTAATTCGGCCTGCTCATTCACTACCGGCAGAATAGTAAGTTCATTATTCGCGATCAGCTTCAAAGCTTGTAAAAAATATTCTTCCCCTTTTATCGAAATCTTTTGCAAATCCTGTTCAATGGAGGCCAGAGTATTGTTTTCGTCTATATCCAGCAGATCATCTTTGCTAACAATTCCGGCAAATTTTTCAGCACTGGATACAGGTAAATGCATCACATCGTATTCATCCATTATCTGAAGCGCAAAGGATGCTTTATCAAGTACATTGATAATCGGGAAACCTGTATTAATTAATTGTGATGCCAGCATGTATTTATTTTCTCGGGTATACCAGGATTAAGCCGTTGCACCTGCTGTATGCTTTTGCTTTCCTAAAAAAACTTCCAGAATTCTATTAAACTCATTAGGTACTTCCATCATGGGGGCATGACCACAATTGTCTACAAAATGTAATTCGCTGTTGGGTATCAGTTTGTTAAATTCACGGGCTACAAATGGAGGTGTAATGGTGTCATTGTTTCCCCAAATCAACAAAGTAGGTTGTTTGATCTGGTTAAGTTCTTCGCCAAGATTATTGCGGATGGCACTTTTGGCGAGTGCAATGATCTTAATGACTTTTAAGCGGTTATTGGTAATTTCAAAAACCTCATCAACCAACTCTTTGGTAGCTGTTGCAGGATCGAAAAAGGTTAACTGCGTTTTCTTTTTGATATACTCATAATCACCACGCTTAGGATAACTATCACCCATTCCATTCTCAAATAAACCACTACTTCCGGTAAGAATCAGCGATTTAATTTTTTCCGGATGCTTCAGTATATGCACCAGCGCCACATGCCCTCCAAGAGAATTACCCAGTAAATGAATATTCTCATATCCCCTTACTTCTATAAACTTTTGTACAAATTTCTCCAATCCGCCAACCGAAGTATGAAAAATATCCAGGTCAAACAAGGGCAATAATGGCACAATCACTTTATAATCTTTTCTGAAATGCTCTACCAGATCAGTAAAATTACTCAGCGCTCCAAATAATCCATGTAATAACACCAATGGTTCTCCCTCTCCCTCTTCTAAAAATTTGAATTTATCTTGTTGTTTGATCTCGTAATTCATGGGCTTTTTTCTTAAACAAGCAACATTGGGCTCGGTACAAATAAAAGGAAAACCTTTTAAAAACAGTTTACTGAATATGATTACTACGAAATCATAGCAATCATGTTAACAAAAATACTGATTTTACTGCAAAAACCCCTGTCTTAAACAAGGTTAGATAGATAACAATTATTTAACCTGCCCTGGGATATTATCAAAAAAATGAGATAGCTCTTCAAACATTCCTTTGCAAAAGGGAATTATTTTCGCAAATCCTTCAATCGCTTTCGGTCCCAATGGTTTAATGTACGCATAGCTTTGAGAAGCAGCAAGCGTTTCCGGTTTTATCCAATGCATTTTCTCAATATAAAAAAGCAGTACACTAAAAACGGTAAGATATAAAGCTGCATAGAGTAGCATTCCACTGAGCTTATTTAACCAACCCAATAAAACCATTTCCATGGCAGACTGAATAAACAGGGCGCCCAACCTTACCAATACAATTACTCCAATCATTACCAAAACAAAAGAAAGAAAGGGTAACCAGGCCGTATTGATAGACATGTTGTCTTTTAACCAGCCAGCTACCCAGGTAGATAATTTCATGGCTGCCGCAAGACCAATAATAATCGCTAAAAACGAAAAAATAGCTACCACAAAACCATTGCGGTAGCCTTTTATAATGGCAAAAGCCAGTAGTATCAGTAAAATAATATCAATTACCATCAAGCATCATGATTAAGCAAGGCCTTCCGTTATACCCGACATTAACTCAGAAACTTCCTCTTTTATTGTACAGATTCTGTTTCATTCCATAAGCGGCGGATAAACAAATGCTATTTACTTAACAGCTCTTTCACGACGGCTGCAACGGCTTTTCCATCCGCCTTTCCTGCCAATTGTTTGGTGGCGGTTCCCATTACTTTGCCCATATCCTGTGGACCAGAAGCCCCTACAGAACTGATGATGGCAGTCACTGCTTCCTTTAATTCTGCTTCAGTTAGCTGTTTTGGCAAAAACCGCTCGATCACGGCAATTTCTTCCGTTTCTTTCTGTGCCAGATCGGGGCGATTTTGCTGTTGGTAAATTTCAAGAGAGTCTTTTCTTGACTTCACCAGCTTCTGCAATAATTTCATTTCAGTGTCTTCTGAGATTTCCCCATTGGCCCCTGGTTCAGTTTTTGCTTTAATAATTTCAGCTTTAATGGCTCTCAGTCCCCGAAGCAGGGCTTCATCTTTTGCTTTCATGGCATCTTTCATTTCTGCCATCACTTTCAGTTCTAAGCTCATGATACTATGTTTATTTGTTTTCTTTTAATTGTGTTTCCTTGAATTTTTTATAAAACTCTTTGGCAAATTTTTTCATATCGTCAACCAATTCCTGTTGCTGGGTTGCCCTGAGATACGTATCAGCCATACCCATCATATTCTGATAATAAAAATCAGCCATTTCATCTACCATCATATCCTTGGTCCATAAATCAATACGTAATGCGCTTTTATCAGCTCCGTCCCAGAATGCCACCATCATAGATTTTGCCTTCTGTGCCATATCGGCGGTACTGTCTGTTGCGTTCCAGCTGATCTGCTGGGGCACTTTATTTTCATCTAACTCAATGTCAATGGAAATGTTGGATGTATGCATGCTTTTGTATTTGGTTCCAAAAATAAGAACGGCAAAAGTATGACGAAAGAGGGCAAATTCAACTATCTCTTACCGGTAATGGCGCAGATGTTTTCCCATAAGGCATCGGCGGACCGGCTCCAGTTAAATCTATCTGCCTGTTTTATCCCCGCCTCCATCAGGTTGGTTCTGAGGTTCTCATCCCTATATAAATTGATCATTTGTGTGGCAATTGCATCAGGGTCATTTGGACTGGCATATAATGCTTTACTGCCACCGGTTTCGGGCATGGCTGAAGTATTACTGGTAATTACCGGCACACCCGATTGCATGGCTTCTATAATCGGCAATCCAAATCCCTCAAAATAAGAGGGGTATACCAAGGCATACGCTGCGGCTGTAATATTAGCCAATTGATCTTCCGGCAAATAGCCCAGCATAACCACATCATCGCGGTACTTATATGATTTCAGTTTTTCAAGCAGATCCTCATATTGCCATGCCAGTCTTCCTGCCACCAATAATTTCATATTACTATGCTGCCATTTTTTAAACAGGGAAAACGCCTTTAACAGATTCATCAGATTTTTACGAGGATGAATACCACCTATGAAAAGAAAATATTCCCGTCCATCTGCAAAACTATCTTTCACCTGCGCTTTGTCCTGCCAGTTCAACGGCTGAAAAATAGCCCTTGCTGCTCCGGGTATACAGGTAATTTTTTCAGGATCAGTCGATGGATATTTTTTTATAATGTCAGCCTTCGTATAGTCCGATACGGTAATCACAGAAGCCGCTTTTTGTAAAAACCGGCGCGTATATAGCCTGTAAAACCAACGGTGTGAAGCAGCTATAAATTCCGGGTAATGCAAGAAAGCCAGGTCATGAACGATGAGTATCTGTGGTATTGGAGTACTAAGACTGCAAAAACCATAAGGCTGTATCCAGATATCCGGCTTCATCGAACGCAAAGCCAGAGAGGCTTTTATATCATACCAATATTTAAATGCGAGTACATGGCGCGCTTGCGGTGAAACGATAATGGGAATAATATTGGAACTGAAAATAAACTCTTCGGCATAAGGGCGGTCAAAAACGAAAATGAATTCATGTTCGGGGTGCTGTATCACCAATCGGCTCAATATTTCTTTTGCATAATGGCCAAAACCTTCCAATTTGTCTTTTTGCAGAAATATAGCATTAACGGC
>CAIWKU010000370.1 GCA_903913355.1 uncultured Bacteroidota bacterium
ATGAAGCAGAAGACAAAGTGGGCGGGCTTTTTTGAAATAGCAGGAAAAAATCCGCTTACGGTATACCTGGTTTCAGAGTTACTGGTTACGGTATTATACATGATTAATATCGGGGACAAATCCCTGTTCAGCTGGATCTATCAAAACATATTTAATCATGTTGGCGATTATTGGAGTGCTTTACTATTTGCCGTTTGCTATATGCTTCTATGCTGGAGTGTGGGGTATTGGATGGATAAGAAAAAGATATATATAAGAGTGTAAGTTGGGTTTCAGGTTACTGTTTCGGATTGCGGATTCTATTGAGGAAAAGTAGAATACAGATTACCCTTGCAGTAACCTGCCAAACATGGTTAACTCCATTACGTATTAGCCGTCACCTCTAACCCCAAACGCATAACTCTTCCTCCTATCCCCCTGTTTTCCAGACTCTTATGTCATATTTCTGTTAACTCTTTGCCCTCCGGCTGTAAAGTCGTACCTTTGCACACTTAAAATTTTACATGGAAATAAGAAATATTGCCATTATTGCGCACGTGGATCATGGTAAAACAACACTGGTTGACAGGATATTACAAACAACAAAAGTGTTCAGAGATAACCAGGAAACTGGTGAACTGATCATGGATAGTAATGACCTTGAAAAAGAAAGGGGTATTACCATTTTCAGCAAGAATGCTGCAGTTACCTATAAGGATGTAAAAATCAATGTGATTGATACTCCCGGGCACAGTGATTTTGGTGGAGAAGTGGAAAGGGTATTAAAAATGGCAGATGGTGTTATTTTGTTGGTGGATGCGTTTGAAGGACCCATGCCACAAACCCGTTTTGTATTGCAGAAAGCCCTGCAATTGCATCTTCGTCCGATAGTGGTAATCAATAAAGTTGATAAACCAAACTGTCGCCCTGATGAAGTGCACGATGCCGTTTTCGAACTTTTCTTTAACCTGGATGCAACTGAAGAACAATTGAATTTCCCTACTTATTATGGTAGTGGTAAAAACGGTTGGTTCAACGATAGTTTAACTCAAACAGAAGATATATTCGCTTTAATGGACGGGATCATCAAACATGTTCCTGCGCCAAAAGTGAATGAAGGTCCATTGCAGATGCAAATCACATCACTGGATTATTCTTCTTTTCTGGGACGTATTGCCATTGGTAAAGTAACCCGTGGTGTTATCAAGGAAAACCAACAAATCGCTTTGGTCCAGGCCGACGGATCAATCAAAAAGAGCCGTGTAAAAGAATTATATGTATTTGAAGGAATGGGAAAACGTAAAGTTACCGAAGTAATTGCCGGTGATCTTTGTGCTGTGGTTGGATTAGAAAGTTTCAATATCGGGGATACGATTGCTGATACGGAAACACCAGAAGGCTTACCGATTATCAGTGTGGATGAACCTACGATGAGCATGACCTTCAGCATTAACAACTCACCTTTCTTTGGAAAGGATGGTAAGTTTGTTACTTCCCGTCACTTGCGTGATCGTTTGATGAAAGAAACAGAAAAGAACCTTGCATTGCGTGTTGAAGACACCGATAGTGCGGATAGCTTCCTGGTATTCGGACGTGGTATTTTACACCTGGGTATCCTGGTAGAAACCATGCGCAGAGAAGGATATGAGTTAACTGTAGGTAATCCACAGGTTCTCGTAAAAACTATCGATGGTAAGAAACATGAGCCTTATGAGAACCTGGTGGTAGATGTACCAGCTGATTTCAGCGGTAAAGTAATTGACCTGGTTACGCAAAGAAAAGGCGAAATGCAGATCATGGAGAGTAAGGGAGAAATGCAGCACCTAGAATTTGAGATTCCTTCCAGAGGGTTGATCGGACTTCGTTCACAAATGTTAACCAATACAGCTGGTGAAGCAGTAATGGCTCACCGTTTTGTAGACTATAAACCTTGGAAAGGACCAATCCCCGGAAGAAATAATGGAGTATTGATTGCAAAATTCGGTGGAACCACAACTGCTTATTCTATCGATAAGCTACAAGACAGAGGAAGCTTCTTTGTTGATCCGGGTGAAGAGGTATATGTAGGTCAGGTAATTGCCGAACATATTAAACCAGGTGACCTGAATGTGAATGCAGTGGAAATGAAAAAACTGACCAATCACCGAGCCAGCGGAAGTGATGATGCGGTACGTATTGTTCCGAAATTGCAGTTTACACTGGAAGAGTGTATGGAATATATTCAGCAGGATGAGTGTATTGAAGTAACCCCCAAGAATATCCGTATGCGTAAAGTAGTGCTTAATGAAGATGACAGAAAAAAGAGTAGTAAGAGCATGCAAAGTGAAGCAGTAGGATAGATTCTGCCAATAATAATACTGAATGATCTCCGGTGCCATAGGTGCCGGAGATTTTTTTTGGAGGGTAGTTGAATTGTCTTAGCCTATTCTTCCGGGTTCTCTAATAGTTGCTCGGATAAGCGTGTATCCTGATTGCGGAGCAGGTGATTGGTAGAGCAATTGTCACCATCACAACAGGGAAGCGCATTGGTAAAACATATCGGACATTGGTAGTGACCATGTACATGAACCAGCTGAACTATCTGGGCACAGAATAAACATTGCTGCATTTCCATATTGTGAAAATAATTTCCCTGATGTAATAGTTACAGATAAGTTTTCAACAGCTTTTCTGGGTAGCCGAAAATAAAAACTGCTATTGATATATCAATAGCAGTTTTATAAATGGAGTTGTAAAGGATTATCCCTTGCTTACCGTAACATCTTCAACAACACGTGTATTGATGTTTACATCGAATTTTTCTTTAGAACCTTGTTTTGTATCCTCGATCACAAAAGTTACTTTGCTCACTTCAGATTTTGGCAATTTAAAGGTTTTGTCAAAATTCTTATCTCCATAAGAACCTTTGAACAACTGGTCTCCATTCTCATCCAACACTACCAGGTTAAAAGTATTACCGGTAGGGTTACTGTACTTAACATTGAATGATAACAGGTTATTTACATCTAAACCTGTATACTTTACTTCTACTTTCTCAGGAGAAATAATTGCAGAATGTCTGGTATTTGCACTAGCTGATAAAAATAAAGCAGCTACTAACAGGTTACCTAAAAAAAACCTTTTTGCGATGGTGTTGATTGATTGCATTTTCATAGTTATTTGTTTAATGTTTAATAATCAAATGAATACTTAAAATCGTTGATGGCGCGCAACGGATCTCATATGAAGCAAGGCAATGTAAATGGGAGCAATCGGGGCTTTACAGGGAGAAACCGTAACGGTTTAATGAATTGGCTGATTCAATAGTAGATGTACTTCAAATCCTGTAAGTATACTGTTAATACTGAGAAAGCACAAAGGTAACCCTGATAATTTGGGGTCAAATGTTAAAAAATCATGAACAGGAATAGGAAAATGACAAAAAATTGACAAAAGTCAAGTAAAAAATAAATATAGAATTATTTATAATTTAAGATACGGGCTTGTTTAATGTCTGCCAGAGCAGGTCTTTAAGTTCCATCAGGCCGGTATTGGTAACCGAAGAAATAAATAAATGAGGTATTCCCTGGGGTAATTCTTTGGTAATGGCTTCCTTTAATTCATCATCCAGCATATCAGTTTTACTGATGGCAATAATAAAATCTTTCTGAAGCATTTCCGGATTATACTCTTCCAGTTCATTCCTGAGTATTTCAAATTCTTTTCTATGATCTGCGCTATCTGCCGGGATCAAGAAAAGCAGGATAGAATTTCTTTCAATATGTCTCAAAAAACGATGCCCAAGTCCTTTCCCTTCTGCAGCACCTTCAATAATACCTGGCAGATCCGCAATACAAAATGACTGCTGATCGCGGTATTCAACCATTCCCAGTTGGGGTATTAATGTAGTAAAAGCGTAGTTCGCAATTTTAGGTTTTGCGGCAGTGATCACCGATAGCAATGTTGATTTTCCGGCATTGGGAAAACCCACCAAACCCACGTCCGCCAATACTTTCAGCTCCAGGTTCTTCCATCCTTCTACTCCGGGTTCACCCGGTTGTGCATGCTCGGGTACCTGGTTAGTGGGCGTTGCAAAATTGCTATTCCCTAATCCGCCTCTTCCCCCTTTTAACCAAACAATCTCCTGGCCATCTTCCAGTATCTCCACTTCTTTATTTCCCGATTCTTCATCCCTGGCAACAGTACCTAATGGCACATCAATAATAATATCTTTTCCATCATGCCCGGTGCAATTGTTTTTACTACCATTCTCTCCATTCTCTGCCAGTACATTTTTAAAATATCTTAAATGTAATAAGGTCCATAAATTGCTATTACCACGAAGAATGATATGCCCGCCCCTGCCACCATCCCCGCCATCTGGTCCACCCATAGCAGTTAACTTATTACGCATAAAATGCTTGGCTCCGGCGCCACCATGACCACTTCTGGCAAAAATGCGGATATAATCGATGAAGTTGTTTCTTTCAGACACGTATCAGGTAATTATGCGGATGATCAGATAGTAATTGTTTTGAGAATTGTTGGCAAAGGTACGTCAATGTTCTTTGCCGGAAGGAGCTGATTGTTCTTTCCAGGTTTTATATATTGATTCCTGTCTTTCTCTATCTGTAGGAATTTCTCTCAATGGCAGGGTTTCTCTCCAATATTCATTCATTTCTTTGGGTAAAGCCTGATAAAGTTGGGTGCCTTCCGTTTTCCATTCAATCATTTCATCTGTCACTTCTTTGATTTTTCTGGCAGGGTTACCTGCCCATATTGTTCTGGGTTCAATGATTTCCCCGGCTTTTACAAAACTCAAAGCACCAATAATAGATTCATCACCCAGTTCAGCCTTATCCATGATCACGCTATTCATGCCTACCAGGCAATTTTTTCCAATGCTGGCCCCGTGAATAATGGCACCGTGACCAATATGTGAACCGGCTTTCAATAAAACAGTAACCCCGGGAAACATATGGATGGTGCAGTTTTCCTGAACATTAGATCCGTCTTCAATCACAATACCACCCCAATCCCCTCTGATAGCAGCGCCTGGCCCTATGTATACATCTTTTCCGATGATCACGTTACCCGTTACTGCTGCTTGCGGATGTACAAAAGCAGAACTATGTATCACTGGAATAAAATCCTTGAATGCATAAATCATACAGGAAGATTTTTTTCTGTTTTATAACAGGTTCCTTTAAATACTGCGATCAATTCTTTTTGTTGATTGGTTATTTCTATCAGGTACAAACCTGTACGACGGGTTTTATTCAATTCTTTTGCCTCAGCTATCAATACATCTCCCTCCTTGGCCGGTTTTGGAAATGAAATGGATACATCCAGTGCCAGTGTTATTTTCCCATCGCTATTGCAGGCAAATGCAAAAGCACTATCAGCAAATGCAAAACTAATTCCGCCATGTGCAATTCCAAATCCATTCATCATCTCTTTCCGAACTGTCATTTGTATGCGACTATACGCCTCTCTTATTTCTAATATCTCGATACCCATCCACTGACTGAAATAATCGGTCTCCAGCATTTTGCTGACTACTTTATTGGCTAGTATATCTTTTTCATTCATCATTATTCTCCTTTGAAAATTGGCGCTCGTTTCGCAAGAAATGCTTCTACCCCTTCTTTGAAATCCATAGTGGCAGCCGCTTTCTGTTGGTATTCATCTTCCAGTTCAAGTTGTGAAGCCAGGCTATTACCCGCAGATTCTTGTAAAGCATATTTGATATACCCCAGCGTTTTGGTTGGCATTTTTGATAGCGTGACTGCAATTTTTTTTGCTTCCGCTTCAAAAATTTCATCAGGAAATATTTTATATAACATGCCCATTTGCAAAGCGTCTGCAGCCATTACTTTATCACCCAACATCATCAGCGCGGTTGATCTTTGGTATCCAATCAGTCTTGGTAAAGTATATGAGCCGCCACTATCCGGGATCAATCCAATTTTTGAAAATGCCTGGATAAAGGATGCTGAATGATTGGCTATCACTATATCACAGGCTAAAGCAATATTTGCACCAGCGCCTGCCGCAACACCATTTATAGCGGCAATTACGGGTTTGGAAAGGCTTCGAATTCTAAGAATTATTGGATTATAGTGTTCACTCAGAATTTTCCCCATACCCGGGCCATTAGGGTCTACCACTTCTGCCAGATCCTGCCCGGCACAAAATCCTTTTCCGTTACCAGTAATAAAAACACAACGGACTTCTGTATCATTTGCGCATATATCCAGCTTTTCCTGAAAGGATAATGCCATTTCCCGATTGAATGCATTTAGCTTATCGGGACGATTAAAAACAATATTGGCAATTCCAGACTCGATAGTGAATAGAATAGATGACATATGGCAATTTGTTTAACGAATATAATATTCTATTGTATAATCCGGTTTTTCAGCGGGTAATACTGGTAGATTCTTAAAAGGATGCCTAGATACCCAATAGATGAAATTGAATTACCTTGAAAATTAATCAATATTCAGCCGAATTCAATATTTCCATTTTGAAATGAATCATTTGAAAAGTATCTTACTCCTCCAATTTAAAAGAATATGAGAAAATTATGTCTACTGCTTTGCATGGCAATGCTTTGTTCCCTTCCGTTTTCCGTTGTTTCCGCTCAAAAAAAATCCAAATCAAAAACAGAAGTTGTGACCCCCGCGAAAGAGGACAACACGGATTCCATTTTTTATTCAAAAGTAAAATATCGACTGGTTGGCCCTTTTAGGGGGGGTAGAAGTGCCGCTGTTACGGGAAGCTATAAAAATAAGAATACGTTCTATTTTGGCGGAACTGGAGGAGGCGTATGGAAAACCAACGATGGGGGAAGTAATTGGAAAAACATTACGGATAAATATTTTGGCGGAAGCATTGGTGCTTTAGCGGTTGCGCCGAGTGATGAAACCGTTTTATATGTGGGAGAGGGCGAAAATAGTTTGCGTGGTAATGTGGCAGAAGGTTTAGGCGGACTCTGGCGTAGCGATGATGGTGGCAGATCATGGAAGAATCTGGGTTTGAAAGAAGGCAGGCATATCATTCGGATCATTGTTCACCCCAAAGATCCGAATACGGTTTGGGTGGCAGTAATGGGGCATTTGTTTGGACCTAACGAAGAGAGAGGAGTTTATAAAACTACTGATGGAGGAAAAACCTGGAAAAAAACTTTATATGTAAACAGCCAAACTGGTTGCTCTGAATTGGTGATGGAGCCGAATAACCCGAGTGTATTGTATGCAGGTATGTGGCATGTTATCCGTACACCTTACAGTATGGAAAGTGGTGGAGAAGGAAGTGGTTTATATAAAAGTACGGATGGAGGAGAAACCTGGACAAATCTTTCCAATAAAAAAGGGCTGCCTAAAGGTGTTTGGGGCATTGTATCTGTTGCAGTTGCTCCCTCAAATACAGATAAAATTTATAGCCTGATCGAAAACGCAGGAGGTGGATTGTTTGCAAGTACTGATGGAGGAGAAACCTGGACACTCACCAGTAGTGATAATAATATTCGCCAGCGTGCCTGGTATTATAACAAAGTATTTGTAGATCCTAAAAACGAGAACCTGGTATATTGCCCGAACGTTGAATTCATGAGAAGTCGTGATGGTGGGAAAACTTTTCAGAGTATGAATACGCCACATGGTGATCACCATGACCTTTGGATAGATCCGGAAGATGGAAATCGTATGATTGTTGCCGATGATGGTGGTGCACAAATCAGCTTTGATGGTGCAAATAACTGGAGTTCATTGAATAACCAGCCTACTGCTCAATTCTACAGAGTTTCAACTGATAATTCTTTCCCTTATCGCATATTAGGGGCACAACAGGACAATTCAACAGTTCGTATTAAAAGTCGTTCATCGGGTCCTGGTATTTCAGATAGAGATTGGGATATAACAGCGGGTTCAGAAAGCGGCTATGTACAGGCTGATCCATTGAATCCTGATGTGGTATATGGAGGTAATTATGGCGGCTATTTATCAAGACTCGATCATAAAACAGGAGAGAACCGCGCCATCAATGTTTGGCCAGACAATCCAATGGGTGCCGGTGCTGATGTATTGAAGTATCGGTTTCAATGGAATTTCCCGTTCTTCTTTTCGCCACATAATCCTAAACGACTCTATGCAGGAGGTAACCATTTGTTTGTAACTGAGAACGAAGGACAAAGCTGGGAAACGATCAGCCCGGACCTCACCACTAATGATAAATCAAAACAGGCTTCCAGTGGCGGACCTATCACGAAAGACAATACTTCCGTAGAATATTATTGCACGATTTTCACGATGACAGAATCGCCATTAGAAAAAGACTTATTATGGACAGGTAGTGATGATGGTTTGATACATGTAAGTAAAGATGCGGGTAAGAACTGGGAAAATGTGACACCAC
The DNA here is from genome assembly GCA_903913355.1 of uncultured Bacteroidota bacterium. Lineage (GTDB taxonomy): Bacteria > Bacteroidota > Bacteroidia > Chitinophagales > Chitinophagaceae > Sediminibacterium. The sequence goes on from CAIWKU010000370.1 coordinate 8,377, forward strand.
CTGAAGCGGGAAAATGGATGATGTGGAACTGTGTTGATATCAGTTCTTTTCAAAAAGGCACTGCTTATTTTGCAGGAACAAAATATAAACTGGATGATTTTACACCATATATTTTTAAAACCGAAGATTATGGTAAAACCTGGAAAAAGATTACCAATGGCATAGATAATATGCATTTTACCAGAGCCATCCGTGCCGATAAACAAAGAAAGGGATTACTATATGCGGGAACAGAGTATGGTATGTATATCAGTTATGATGATGGTGAGAATTGGAAAAAATTCCAATTAAATCTGCCCGTGGTTTCTATCACTGATCTTACCATTAAAGAAAATGACCTGATCCTAGCTACACAGGGTCGTGGTTTTTGGGTAATTGATGATCTGAGTGTGTTACAACAAAAAGAAAGTAAGCTTTTGGATAAAAATCTGCATGTATTTGAAGTAAATGATTCCTATAGAACAGAAGGGGGTAGAAGGGGCTTCAGAGGACAAGGAGGCGGAGCACAAAATATGGGAGAAAACCCAGTTGGCGGAGCAGTGTTTAATTACTATTTAAAAAATGCTACGGATTCTTCTAAAGTGTCTATTACTGTTTTTGATAAACAGGATAAGATTATCAAAACATTTAGTAAGAACGCTAAAGAGCCCGGTGATAAACTGGAATTTGCAGCAGGACTGAATCAATTTGCCTGGGATATGAATTACCCACCAGCAGAGAGAGTAGATGGATTGATTCTGTGGAATGGGGGTATCGGTTCTGTAAAAGCAGCACCGGGTAAATACAAGGCAAGGTTTCGTTATGGAAAAGATTCAGTGGATATTCCTTTTGTGATAAAAGCGGATCCCAGCTATAAAATGACAGAAGCAGATTATGATGCTCAAGTGGGATTTTTATTGCAGGTAAGAGATAAATTTAGTGAAGTTCAGAAAGCGATAAAAAATATCCGTTCCATCAGGGTACAGATCAATGATTTTACTGCTAAACTGGATACAGCGGGAACAAAAGATATAAGAAAGATGGGGGATAGCATCAATAAACAAATGACTTCTGTGGAAGAAGCCTTATATCAGACAAAATCTAAAAGCGGACAGGATGTGTTGAATTTTCCTATCAGAATCAATGATAAATTGGCTGGGTTATATGGGGTAGCATCAAGTGGTCAAAATCCACCCAGTAAACAGGCTATAGAAACTTTTGCAGAATTGGGCGGACAAGCCGATACACAATTAGCCAGGTTGAAAAGTATATTAGATAAAGACCTGAAAGCTTTTAATAAAATGATTAACGATAAACAACTGCCGGTAATCAGTGTGAAATAATCTGACGGTAGGTAGCTTTTAGTGATTGCCACAGGTCATAAATTAACCTGTGGCAATTTTTTTGAAAGAGTTTCTTACAAATGGGAATTACTCTTCATCCAGTAAATCGGGTCTTCTTGTTTTGGTTCTTAGTAAAGATTGTTCATGACGCCATTCCTCTACTTTTTTTGGATCGCCCTGCAATAAAATCTCCGGCACTTTTTTGCCCCTGAAATCTGCTGGTCGTGTATAAACGGGGGGAGCTAGTAAATTATCCTGAAATGAATCAAACAGCGCAGAGGTTTCATCACTTAATACTCCGGGTAATAAGCGGCCAATAGCATCTACTACAATAGCAGCAGCCAATTCGCCACCACTCAATACATAATCACCAATGGAAATCTCCATAGTTACATATTGCTCCCGAATTCGTTCGTCTATGCCTTTATAATGACCACAGATCAGTAACAGGTTATTGAAGAGGGAAAGATGATTGGCAGTTTTCTGATTAAAAGTTTTTCCATCAGGTGTCAGATAAATAATCTCATCATATTTTCTTCCCTGTTGCAACTCATCAATTGCATTGGCAAGTGGCTCACACATCATTACCATACCCGCACCCCCACCAAATTGGTAATCATCTATCTGCATATGTTTATTGATCGCCCATTTTCGGAGATTATACGTTTGAACAGTTAGCAAGCCCTTTTCCTGTGCACGTTTCATAATGCTATGGTTAAAAGGGCTTTCCAGTAATTCCGGTAAAACAGTAATGATGTCAATATGCATAACCGGTTATTTTAAAATTAATCAGAAAAATATCGACCAAAAAAAGAAAGAATTTCGAGCAGAATAAGTTATGTAAATCTTCGAAATTCCTTGTTCATCTGTTCGATATTCCCTAGCTTTCTCCCATAAAATCACCCAAATCCCTTCTCTCTTTTTTCGTTGGCCGGCCAATTTTACTCATTCTTTTGCCGGTTTGAAAAGTGGCAGCTTCAAATTTAATTCTGTCAAGTTCTTCTGCCGGTGTTTCATCAAGATAGAATTTTACCGCTTCTGCATATTGTACCCGACTATACAATAACCCGGTAACTTTTATTACCCATTTTCTGGTTTCATTCTTCACTTCATATTCATCACCTATGGCCACAAAGCGGGAAGCTTTTACTGAATTCCCCATCCATTTCACTTTCCCTTTATCACAGGCATCGCCAGCCTGGCTTCTTGTTTTAAATAAACGTATGGCCCAGAGATATTTATCGATTCGAAGTTTTTCTTTTTGTTCTGCCATTATAATATCGAAACTACAAGTAAAGGAAAGCCTGTTTATTTTGAAAAAGATGCTGCAAAGAACTGATGAAAATAAGGGATGGTCTCAATGCCTTTGTAGAAATTGAACACATCATATTTTTCATTCGGACTATGCAGGTTATCACTATCCAGTCCAAAACCCATGAATACAATCTTTAATCCCAGTTCTTTTTCGAATAAGGAGCAAATAGGAATACTGCCCCCACCTCTTACTGGAATAGGGTCTTTACCAAATGTGGTTTCGATGGCTTTAGCTGCGGCACGATACGCATCAGAGTCAATAGGCGTCATATACGGTTCTCCGCCATGATGTTCTTCCGCTTTTACCGTTACACCTTCCGGTGCCATCTTTTTGAAATAGGCAAGAATTTTTTCTGTGATCTTAACGGATGACTGGTTAGGAACTAATCTGCAGGAAATTTTTGCAAATGCTTTTGCCGGTAAAACTGTTTTGGCGCCTTCTCCTGTGTATCCGCCCCAGATACCATTTACTTCCAATGTGGGTCGTATACCGGTCCTTTCATTGGTTGTATATCCTGTTTCGCCCCATAGATGATTGATGCCAAGATCTTTTTTATATTCTTCCTCACTAAAGGGAGCTTTCGCCATTTTGGCTCTTTCTTCAGGAGTGGATTCAACTACATCATCATAAAAACCCGGAATGGTAATATGATTGTTTTCATCATGACAAGCGGCTATCATTTTAGCCAACATGGTTATGGGGTTGGCCACTGCACCACCATAAACGCCACTATGCAGATCACGATTGGGCCCGGTTACCTCCAGTTCTATATAACTTAAACCGCGAACACCTATATCAATCGACGGGGTATCCATGCTTAACATCGAAGTATCGCTGATTAATATAACATCTGCTTTCAGCAGTTCTTTATTGGCTTTCACAAAACTGGCCAGGTTGGGGCTGCCTACTTCTTCTTCACCCTCAATAATAAATTTAATATTACCCGGCAAAGTGCCGGTGCGGGTCATGGTTTCTAAAGCTTTTACGTGCATATAAAACTGCCCCTTATCATCACAGGATCCGCGGGCATAGATTTTGCCGTCTTTGATTACGGGTTCAAAAGGGCCGCTTTTCCATAGGTCAAGTGGGTCTGCGGGTTGAACATCATAATGACCATATACCAGAACAGTAGGTTTGTTTTTATCAATGATCTTTTCTCCATAAACAACCGGATGACCTTCGGTAGGGTAAATGGTTACTGAATCGGCGCCCGCTTCCAGCAATCTTTGTTTTACCGCTTCCGCGCAGATAATCATGTCTTCTTTATGTTCTGTTCTCGCACTAATGCTGGGTATTCTTAGCAATTCAAGTAATTCCTCCAGAAAGCGATCCTTATGTTGCGATTCATAATCTTTCCAAACCTGCATAATATATATTTTTAGATATGATTGAATAGTACTTTGTAAAATTAATAAATACTCTATCAGCAAATACTGGTTTTATAGGAAATACATGTCGCCCTGCACAAGACTTATCTCTTTTTAGATAATTATAGCTGATGCTTTCTGTTAGAGATAACATTATCTAAAGTCCATTCCAATCTTTGCTTAAAGGCAGCCTGCCTGACATCGCAGGTAGTTTTGGTGCAAATAGAACAACTAAATGGCATACATCCATCTGTGTGTACAAAGAATTCTATAGCAGTGCCAAAACGATCCTTGGTAATATCTACTAACTTATCTATTTCTAGATGTGCTTCATTAACATTGAGGTACCAGGGCACTGTAAAATGGCAATCGATATGCAAAAGACTGCCATATTTTATCACTCTCAGGTTATGGAGGTCAATCCAGTTTTCTCTTCTGTTTTCATTAAGTGTTTGGATGAATTGTTTGAGTAATTCTATATCCGCTTCATCCATGATGCCGGCTAATGATGTTCTGATTATTTTATAGCCATTATAGATCACAAAGACGCTCATTCCTAAGGCAATCACTTTATCCAGCCAGTAGAGTTTTGTGATCAATATGATAACCAAGCCTGCAATAATTCCTATGGTTGAATAGGTATCCACCTGTAAATGCTTTCCACTGGCCTCAAGAGCAAGGGAGCCATTCTTCTTACCGATTCTTGCACAGGCAGTACCGGCAATAAAATTGATTACTGCGGTGATGCCTACCAAAATCAACCCGGTATCCAATTGATTGATTGGATTTTGTTCTAAGAGGTTCAGGATTGTTTCATAAATGATCATAATACCCGCCGCAACAATCAGTCCTCCTTCAACAGCAGCAGATACAAATTCAGCTTTTCCGTGTCCATAAGGATGATCGATGTCACGTGGTTTGGCAACTACATATAAACTGAATAATCCAACAAAGCCTGCTATTACATTCACGATACTTTCTAATGCATCGGTAAGTATGGCCAGAGAATGTGTAAACTGATAGGCAATGATCTTTGTGAGAAACAACACTACACTCAGCATGCTGATCCATAATTGAACACGAAAATTTTGACGGGCAGATTGCAAGTGTGGTGATTTAAAGTGTAGGGTATAAAATGGACTACACTGAAACAGAAATGATTTTGTTAGATAAGTTCGATCGAATATTCGATAGGACAATGTTTGGCTAGCATTGCAGAAATACCACAATATTTTTCCTGTGAAAGTGCAACGGCTCTTTTTACTTTATCTAGATCTTCCGGTTTCGCATGTATCCGGTATAACATTTTAATAAACGTAAATACTTTTGGGTGATCCTCGGTTTGTTCTGCTTCTGAAATTATTTCAAGATCGGAGAAATCAACTTTCATTTTCTTAAGTATATCCACTACATCCATGCCAGTGCAACCATTCAAAGCGCCCAGTAACATTTTCTTTGGGTTCATGCCACTGTTTAATCCGCCGCCTTCTGCAGTAGTATCTATTCTGACAGTATGACCAGTATCTGCTATTGCATCAAAAGCCAGTGCCTCTACCCATTTTGTTGTTGTTTTCATTCCTATGTTTTTAAACTAAAAATTCAAAAGCCGATAATGTGAAACATTAGGGCTTTTGAATTTTGTATGCTTTAGTTCAGCTATGCCGATTCAAATCTTTTTTGAACAAACTCCCAGTTCACTACATTCCACCAATTATTAATATAGTCAGGTCTTTTATTTTGGTACTTCAGGTAATAAGCATGTTCCCAAACATCCAGCCCCAGTAAAGGTGTTCCTTTAATTTCACTGATATCCATCAAAGGATTATCCTGGTTTGCTGTGGAACCAATCACCAGCTTTCTGTCAGCATTTAACACCAGCCAGGCCCATCCACTACCAAAGCGATTTTTACCTGCATCTGTAAATTGAGTCTTAAAAGCATCGAAAGAACCAAAACCCTGATCTATGGCAGAAGCCAGTTTTCCTTCCGGTTTTGTTGCTGATCCCGGTTTCATACACTGCCAGAATAATTCATGGTTATAATGTCCGCCACCATTATTCCTCATTTTAGCAGAATACTTAGAAATATTTCTTAGTACCTCTTCCAGTTTAGCACTATTGGTATCTACTTTTTCTGCCAAACAAGCATCTGCGAGATTCTTGGCATAGGCAGCAGCATGTTTACTGTAATGGATCTCCATAGTCATGGCATCTATAACAGGTTCCAAAGCTTTGTAATCATAGGGCAAGGGTTGCTGTGTAAAACTATTACCTGCGGCTGCTGCAATAACCCATGATGGTAATGTGGTTAACGCAATACCCGCTGCAATACCGCTTCCCGTAGTTTTGATAAAAGTGCGGCGACCGGAATTATGGTTAGACATATAATTGATTTTAAGATGACTTTTTCCTTATGCTAAAAGTAACCAAAAAACTTCGCAACTGGCGGAAAGAACGGTAATAGAATTCCTGATTAAATAATTGTGAATCTCGCATGGCTTTAAAAATCAGGAAAATGCCAATCGGTATCAATATAAAGGTAGAGAACCACATTCCGGTAAATGGACTTGCTTCTCCGGATCGTACAAATTTTTCACCAAATGTGTTAAACAGGTGAAAAACCACAAAAAAGATAATCGCAAAAACCAGCGGGGTGCCTAGTCCACCCTTTCGTATAATAGAACCCAAAGGAGCACCAATCAGAAACAATACCAGACAGGCGGCAGAAAGAGTGAACTTTCTATGCCATTCAATTTCATGCAATGCAAGGGATTTATGCTTTTCAGCATAGTCGCTGGCTAATAGCGCAACACTTCCTTTGACACTGGTAGGCTGATTTAAGGCTGAATTGGACACAATTAACCGAATCGAATCAGGGATCAGCGAATCAAAATTTTTCGCTTTTTTGGTAATAGAAGCACTGGGCACAGATACCCAGCCGGTATCTGCATACCTTGCAAAACGGAAATAAAGAGAATAATCTTTTTGCGCTCTTTTCAGATACGTAGTATCTGTAAAATGTAATGAGTCGATAGTACTATTCAGTTGCCGTACACTCAGCATTTTGGGGTCATAAAATGAGCTATCCCCTGTTTTATTCATCTGAAAACTTTTCAGGTCAAATACTTTTTTGTATTCTGAAAAACCCATCCGGGTAAACTGCGTATTGGTGGTATTTCTGGCACCGGATTCTTCATAGCGCCAACCGTCTTTTAAAATGAATTCCAGAAACCGCTTGTCCTTGGTAATTCTCATTACCCCTCTTTTGGCAATCATCAGAAAATCTTCCAGACCCCGGTTCCTGTCAAAAATGACGATATCATGTATGATGCTGTCATTTTTTTCTTTCTTACCTAGTTTAATTACATACCCATCAATCTTATCATAAAAAACACCTTCCTTAATATCAAATGCCGGCTTAGATACGATAATATCATATTTAAGGGCAGAGAGTTTCATTTGTGTAACAGGTATTACATTATTGGCAAACACAAAGGCCAAACCGCTGATAAAAATAGCAATGATGGTCAGGGGCCGCATAAAGCGCAATAAAGGAATACCGGCAGCTTTAATGGCCACCAGTTCAAAAGATTCACCCAAATTGCCAAAAGTCATGATGGAGGAAAAAAGCAAAGCCAGTGGCAATGCAGTAGGTACCCAGAAAACCATTACAAGACCCACCAGTTTAAAAATAGTGACTACATCCAATCCTTTTCCTACCACATCATCAATATATAACCAGAAGAACTGCATGGTTAATACGAAAATAGAAATGGCCAGCGCGGCTATAAATGGCCCGATAAAGGAACGGATGATGAGGATATCAAGTTTTTTTATCACTTTGCGCTGTCTTAATACTGATTGATGAGCCCCGCAAAAGTAACACTTTCACCAAAGGAACTCGAATTGGTAACCAATACCGATTGGATTTTAACAAAGAATCGTATTATTCAAAAAGTATATGAGCTATTCGGGGAACTGGCAGAGCGATACCGGGTGGAATTCAGTGAACTTTCTTTAGAAGATAAAAATGAAATATTATTGCGGTCCGCCAAGATTTCCAAAGGAGAACAGTATGAAAATCTACCTTGGGTAATGCTCGACTATCCCAGATATTACCAGGCAGAGGATTCATTCGGTATCAGAACTTTCTTCTGGTGGGGTAATCATTTTAGTATCCATCTTCAGTTATCGGGAAAGTATTGTAACAGATACCGAAACAGCATTCGTCAATACTTTCAAGAGATAAACACAGACACAGAAAATTGGTGGATAGGTATCGGTGATAATCCATGGGAGCACCATTTCCGGGAAAATAATTTTCAACCCATAGGCGCAAACCTGGAATTATTAGAACAAGTTCCGTTTATCAAAATAGCCAGAAACTTCCCTATTCATGAATGGGAAAAAATACCCCAATTAATGGAAGATAGTTTCATGAAAATACTAATGATGCTTAGCTATTCTGATAAAGATCAGGCACTGCCCAGTCTGTGAAAAAGATCTTTCACCTGGTATTGCCATAGCTGACTCTGGTCTTTGATCTCATTTTTTTCTGCAAAATCTTTGATTACCAGAATAGTTTGATTCGAAATTTCTGTCTTCTCAATCTTGAATTCAAAATACTCTCCCTTATCACTATGCAGCCAATGATACCGTACAAATTTGTCTTCTTCTTTGTCCATGATTTCAGCCTTATCGGGCTTTTCTCCATTCCAGGAAAAACTGTAAACATTCTCCCATTCATCTACTTTATCAGCAAACCATTCCTGCAATCCTGCAGGCGTGGCTAAAAACTCATACAAAATACTAGGTGAACATCTTACCGGGAATTCCAAAGTAAATAGTTGCTTCTTACTCATTACAATCTCTTTAATCTACAATCGGTCGTAGGGTTGCAATAATATTAAATAATCCTTCGCATCCAAATGTTTTTTTGGTAACCGGTAAGGTTTCTGGCAACTTATCTGTTCAGAAAATAGTTGAAATGTTGTAAACCGCTGTTTTTCAGTCTATTACAATAAATAATTTTTTTGCCAAATATTAAATATTTCTTAAATTGCTTTACAACCGACTTCGTGATGATCGGCTTTTCTGCCGGTAAGGTTTTTCAGCGTTTAATTTACCAAACTAACATATACATTAAACCTGCTTATTATGAGTATGCGCCAACTCAAAATAACGAAGTCGATCACCAATCGTGAATCACAAAGCCTTGAGAAATACCTGCAGGAAATCGGGAAAGTTGACCTGATTAGTCCTGAGGAAGAAGTCAGACTGGCTTTACGAATTCGTGAAGGCGACCAATTGGCTTTAGACAGGCTGGTTAAATCAAACCTCCGTTTTGTGGTTTCCGTTGCCAAACAATACCAGAACCAGGGACTTACCCTGCCTGATCTGATCAATGAAGGCAACCTGGGTCTGATCAAAGCAGCGCTTCGGTTTGATGAAACCCGTGGGTTTAAATTTATCTCGTATGCGGTTTGGTGGATTCGCCAGAGTATTCTTCAGTCTTTAGCGGAACAAAGTCGTATTGTGCGATTACCATTGAATAAAGTAGGATTGACGAACCGAATCAGTAAAGCCTATCAACAATTGGAACAGGAATTTGAACGTGAGCCAACTCCTCAGGAACTGGCAGATATACTGGATATTGGGGTAGAAGAAGTAACCGCTACTATGAGTGCGGGTTTCCGTCATGTAAGTATGGACTCTCCATTATCGGATGCGGAAGATGGTACATTGATGGACCTGATGGAAAATCCGAATGCCGAAAGGACAGATGAAAAACTGGTACATCATGAATCTCTGCGAATGGAAATTGAAAGAAGTCTGCGTACCTTAACGGAAAGGCAAAAAGAAGTGGTTTGTTATTTTTTTGGAATAGGAGTAGACCACCCTTTGAGTCTCGAGGATATCGGCGAGCGCTTTCACCTTACCCGTGAGCGGGTAAGGCAGATCAAGGACAAAGCCATTACCAAATTGCGCAGCACCAACCGTTGTAAACAACTCAGGTTCTATTTGGGATAAGGTTTTCAATTAGATATCCCTTCATTCCAACCTAGCATTTATATTTGCAGTCCGGAAAGTGAATATAGCTTCTGTTATATTCACTTTTTATTTGTGAATGACTGAAACCATCGAATTATGTTCAACTCATTAAGTGAGAAACTCGAAGCCGCCTTTAAAAACCTGAAAGGCGAAGCAAGGATCAACGACCTGAATATTGCCAATACGGTAAAAGATATCCGTCGTGCATTGATCGATGCCGATGTGAATTTTAAAATTGCCAAGGAATTTACAGACAAGGTAAAGGACAAAGCCGTTGGTGAGAAAGTAATTAATGCGATTAGTCCTGGGCAACTAATGATAAAAATTGTTCAGGATGAACTAACGGAATTAATGGGTGGAACGGAAGCCCAGTTCAATATTTCGGGTAATCCGGCCATTATATTGATTGCAGGTTTACAGGGTAGTGGTAAAACCACGTTTACCGGTAAGCTGGCTAATTATCTGAAGACCCGGAAGGGCAAGTCTGTGTTATTGGTAGCTGCCGATATTTATCGTCCGGCTGCCATAGACCAGTTAACGGTATTGGCAGAAACAGTAGGCGTAGATATATATAGCGAAAGAGAAAATAAAGATGCGGTATCCATTGCGCTGAATGCGGTGAAGGAAGCAAAGGCCAAGAATAAGAATGTAATCATTATAGATACTGCCGGTCGTTTGGCCATTGATGAAGCCATGATGACCGAAGTAGCCAATATTAAGAAGGCATTGAATCCGGCTGAGATATTGTTTGTGGTAGATTCAATGACCGGACAGGATGCGGTAAACACAGCCAAAGCATTTAATGACCGCCTTGATTTTACAGGGGTGGTATTGACAAAACTGGATGGAGATACACGTGGCGGGGCAGCATTATCGATTAAATACACGGTAAATAAGCCGATTAAATTTGTTAGTAGTGGCGAGAAAATGGATACGCTGGATGTGTTTTATCCGGAGCGTATGGCGCAAAGGATATTGGGTATGGGTGATATCACTACCCTGGTAGAAAAAGCACAGGCACAATATGATGAAGCGGAAGCCAGGAAGCTGGAAAAAAAGATCCGGAAAAATCAGTTCGATTTCCAGGATTTCATGGACCAGTTACAACAGATCAAAAAAATGGGTAACCTGAAAGACCTGATGGGTATGATACCGGGAGTAGGGAAAGCCATTAAAGATGTAGATATCAATGATAATTCTTTCAGAGGCATTGAAGCCATGATCAGTTCTATGACACCTTTTGAAAGGGCTAACCCCGACTCATTAAACCCGGGCAGAAAGCTGAGAATAGCCAAAGGAAGTGGTAAGGATATCGCAGAAGTAAATGCATTTATGAAGCAGTTTGAGCAGATGAAGCAAATGATGAAAATGATGAATAATATGCCCATGGGTGGCCGGTTTCCGGGTATGAAACGATAAATGGGTAATTCTTCAACAAAGTAGCTGCCCATAGCCGAAAAGCACAAGTGTGCGACGCAAGGGACGATGAAATGGGTATAACTGCCTGGTTAGCAGAGATTGTAACAATTCCTTTACATGGAAACTTGGCAGAAACCAGTTTTCACATTACATTTGTCGCCCGGTTATTCTTAGCCGGTTAACCAAATTCCTAAAGCCTTTAAATTTCTATTTAACATGGCAGTAAAAATGAGACTACAGAGACACGGTAGTAAAAAGCGTCCATTCTACTTTATTGTAGTGGCTGATGCTCGTGCACCAAGGGATGGTAAGTTCATCCAGAAAGTGGGAACTTATAACCCGCTTACAGTACCTGCAACCATCCAGTTAGACCGTCAAAAAGCACTGGAATGGCTGAACAAAGGGGCACAACCCACAGATACTGTTCGCCGAATCCTCTCTTTCAAGGGAGTATTGTACCTGAAACACCTGTTACGCGGTGTGAAACTGGGATTGTTTGATGAAGCGGCAGCTATGACCAAGTTCCAAACCTGGCATACTGAGCATGAAAGCAACATTACCCGTCGTTCTGAAGAGCACAGAAAATCCCAAAGAGCCAAAAAAGCTTACACACCTGTAGTTAAAAAGGTGGAAACTAAGCAGGAAGAAGCTACAGAAGGACCTGTTGCAGAAGCTTAGAATGACTGACAATATTCCAAAAAAAGCCCGAAAATTTCGGGCTTTTTTATGTTCTACACCGGTAGTAATGCCTGATCAATAAGTTGTAATTTGCAGTAGCATGAATGATTATATCAATATAGGCCGTATTGTAGCCAGTTTTGGATTAACCGGGGAAGTAATACTCAAACACGCTTTGGGTAAAAAAACCCAGTTAAAAGAGGTAGAAGCCATATTTGTTGAGCAAGACAAAGGATCTTACTTACCGTATTTTGTTCAATCTTCTAAAGCAAAAGATCATGAAGATACTTATGTGAAACTGGAAGCAGTGGATACAAAAGAATCTGCAGCCAGGTTAACAGGTAAACAGGTATGGTTACTGGATGCTGATTTCAGGAAACTGGCAGGAAAAACAGCCCCTATTTCTTTATTGGGTTTTCAACTACTTACTAAAGACGAAGACCTTGGACCTATTGAAGAAGTGATTGAACAACCCCACCAGGTATTACTTCGAATCAGCTTAGATGGAAAAGAAGCACTGATACCTTTACATGCCGAAACCCTGGATAAAATAGATCATAAATCAAAGCGGGTATATGTAACCCTGCCCGATGGACTACTCGATATTTATCGATAAGTAAAATATATGAATAACGCTATTGGAACACCGGTGTTTGAATATACGATCGAGGTAAGCGCAGATCAAATTGATGAGTTACAGCACGTGAATAATGTAGCGTATGTTCAACTCATGCAGGATGCTGCGAATAAACATTGGCATCATAAAGTTTCTCACGCAATTGATCATAAAGTGTTTTGGGTGGTTAAACGACATGAGATAGATTATCATTCCCCTGCTTTATTACATGATCAGTTATTGATAAGAACATGGACAGGTGCGTTTTCGGCGGTTACCTGGGACAGGCATTATGAGATAGTCAGGGTTGCTGACCAGAAAAAAATCATTTCTGCAAAAAGTATTTGGGTATTACTGGATAGAGTCACTGGAAAACCCAAGAGAATTGATCAGGAAATTCTGGATGTTTTTAAGTAAACACAGTGGCACCATCTATTTGCATAATACTTCTTTCCGATAAAAATACTTGGTATATTAGAATTCATGAGTACTCCCCAGCGATATATTGCTCATTTTGACCTTGACTCATTCTTTGTAAGTGTTGAGGTGATTAACGATCCCTCTTTAAAAGGGAAAGCTGTGATTGTAGGGGGTTCACGGGAAAGGGGAGTGGTCAGTACCTGTAGTTATGAAGCCCGGAAATTTGGGGTACATAGTGCCATGCCCATGAAGACAGCTATGAAGCTTTGTCCGCATGCAATATTGGTAAGAGGTACTAGGGGCGAGTATAGCCGGTTTTCCAGATGGGTTACAGATATCATTGCAGCCAAAGCGCCCTTGTTTGAAAAAGCTTCCATAGATGAGTTTTATATTGACCTGACAGGGATGGATAAATTCTTTGATCCCTATCAATGGACCATTGATCTTAGGGCAGAGATTATTGATAAAACAAAACTGCCTATTTCATTTGGATTGGCTACGAATAAAATGATTGCAAAAATTGCTACGGATGAGGCAAAACCCAATGGCTATTTATTTGTACAGCCCGGTATGGAAAAGGAGTTTCTGGCACCTTTACCGGTGAGCAAATTTTCAGGAGTGGGTGAACATACTTTCCAATCATTAAAAGCGATGGGTATACATACCATTAATGACCTAAGTAATACACCGGTAGCCGTCTTGGAGAAAAAACTGGGTAAATACGGTGCCGATTTATGGAAAAAATCGCAGGGCATTCATACGGGAGAAGTGCATTCTTATCACGAAGCCAAATCTATTTCGAGCGAGAATACTTTTGAAGAGAACTCCGCTGACACAGCTTTTCTGTTGCAGGAATTGGTTCGCATGACCGAAAAAGTAGCGTATGAATTGCGGAAGGATGAGAAATTGACCGGTTGTATTGCAGTTAAAATCCGGTATCCTGACTTTGAAACAACCTCCCGGCAAACCAGTATTGATTATACTTTACGTGATGATGAACTGATACCCGTGGCTATTGATCTTTTTCATAAATTATACAGAAAGGGGAAACCGGTTCGACTATTGGGGGTTCGACTGAGCGAACTTACCAATCATGCTGTTCAGGCAAGTTTATTTGATGATGCCGAGAAAAAGAATAACCTCTATAAAGCCATTGACGACGTAAAAAACAAATTTGGGAAAACTTCCCTGCAAAAAGCCCGGACAGTTCGTGCTAAGAAAAAGTAAAATACATCGATTCTGATTTAGCTTGTTGATTTAGTCGGTAACTTGCGGGGAATTAGTAAGGGAGCTGATTTAGGGCAGAAAAAATAAATTTTATAAATAGTCTATCTTTTTAGTAGGAATTATATATTTTTGAATCATTAAAGCAAATAACATGAGTTTACGTTTAGGGGATATAGCTCCCAATTTTAAGGCAAACACATCAAGCGGAGAAATTGATTTTTATGAGTACTTGGGTGATAGTTGGGGCGTTTTGTTTTCGCATCCTGCTGATTATACGCCGGTATGTACTACAGAGTTGGGTAAAACTGCTTTATTAAAATCTGAGTTTGAAAAAAGAAATGTAAAAGTACTGGCATTAAGTGTAGATAGTTTAGAGAAGCATAAAGGCTGGATCAATGATATTAATGAAACCCAGCATACAACTGTTAATTTTCCCATTATTGCAGACGAGGATAAATCCATAGCGAATGCCTATGGAATGATACATCCGAATGCTTCTGAAACTTTTACCGTAAGGTCTTTATTTATTATCGGGCCAGATAAAAAGGTGAAATTAATGATCACTTACCCCGCTTCAACAGGAAGAAATTTTATCGAAGTACTACGCGTAATTGATTCTTTACAATTAACCTCTGTCTATAGCGTGGCAACACCAGCTGATTGGAAAGAAGGGG
>CAIWKU010000371.1 GCA_903913355.1 uncultured Bacteroidota bacterium
CAGAATATATATACTTTCTATTTGCCTGTTTTGCTTTTTTAATACAAAAGCGCAGGCTCCTGAAAGCGAACTACAAAACCAAAAAGTGCCTGCTGTTTTCAGGGCTTTATTCAAAACCAATAAAGGCGATTTTATTATTGAAGCCCATCGGGATTGGTCGCCAAAAGGGGTTGACCGCTTATACCAACTCATTCGTTCAGGGTTTTATGATAATACCGTATTATTCAGGGTAGAACAAAATTTTGTGATACAGTTTGGCATTTCTGATACCCCCGCAGTGAATCGTTTTTGGGACGCCAGAAAAATACCTGATGAACCCGTTCTCATGAAAAATGAGAAAGGCATTATATCCTATGCCCGGGGAGGAGTTAACGACAGGGCTACTCAATTATTCATCAATACGGTTAACAATCCTTTGCTTGATACCGTGCTTCGTGCCGGATTAAAAGGATATACGCCTATTGCCAAAGTGATCCAGGGAATGGATGTTGTGGCAGGGTTTAATGGAAAGTATGGAAGATCAACGCTGGCAATACAGGATTCTGTATACAAATATGGGAACCGATACCTTGAGACCCACTATCCGGGTCTGGATAGGATATTATCTGCCAAGTTGATACAATAGAGATTAAATCTGTAGAAAGAGAACCAACGGAAACAGATTTTTAAAAATTAGCACTTACTTTCGGTATTCATAACACAAAGACAGACTCAGGGAATGATAGCTGCAATAATTAAAGGATTGGTTCTGGGTTTTTTTCTTGCCATTTCGGTTGGCCCGGTCATTTTTGCAATCCTCAAACAAAGTATCAATAACGGACATAAAGCAGGATATATATTTGTAGCAGGCATATCTGTTAGTGATATTACGCTGGTGCTGATCTGTAATTTTTTCACTTCCCTGTTTGCCTCAGCACTCAATCACCGAACATTTATTGCTGTTGCGGGAAGTATCTTCTTAGTGATAATGGGTATTTATACGCTTTTCTTTAAAAAAGTAAAAACCGACGAAGCGAATAATATTCTGGAGAAAAGTTTTAAAACACACCAATATATCGGGTTTTTTGTGTCTGGATTTTTTATCAATATCCTAAACCCCGCTGTATTTATTTTCTGGTTTGCCTGGACAGCAGCCATACTGGCCGATTCGCAAACGGCCCCTCATCCGCTTGAATACCGCGCCATTGTTTTTGGCACCTGTTTATTATTTGTTTTGAGCACCGATTTATTAAAAGTTGCTTTGGCCGCAAGGGTAAGACCCAAACTAACTCCCAAGATTCTGCTTAATATAAACCGACTGTCCGGATTAATACTGATTGGTTTTGGCGTAGCACTTTGCTGGGGAGTGCTGCAGTATGGCGATCAGATTAAATAAGCCGGACAGTTATTTCATTGCAATTCTGATCAGTTCCATCTTTAACGTTCTATTAGTATAAATCGGTTTTTCACGGATTATCTTACAGTAAATGAAACCGCTGCTCATACTTCTCATTCTTTTAGGTAGTGTTTGCCTGGCCTACCCACAATCAGACCTCCTGGTTTTGAAGCAAAGAAACCAGACCATTCAAACCTGGATACCCGGCAGCTTTCTTAGTTTTCAGTTTAGTAGTATGCAATGGATCCAGGGATATATTAAAGCAGTAAGAAATGATTCTATATTGCTGGATATGGTGATATTGGAGCGGGTTCCTAATCAATTTGGTTTCCTTCGGATTGATACGGCCAAAATGGGTTTATTGAAGTTTCATGTGAATGAGATCTATGGTATGCCCAAGCGGGTTTTTAATAACGGGATCCTTACCAATGGCGCTTTATTTCAATTAGGCGGAGGGGCGTATATTTTTCTGAATATTTTCAATAGCCTGATTCATAAAGATCCTGTTTTCGGAAATGCCAATCTGCCCGGTCTGAGTATTGCTGCGGGCGCTTTTTTAATAGGAGAAGTATTGGCTTCAACCCATAAGACCTATATCACCCTGGGAAAAAAATATACAATGAAAACAATCCATCTCGCAAACCAGGAAAATGGAGGTGTTGAGACTAAGAAAGGTTTATAGTATATTGCCCACAGATGCCCACTAAGAGTAAATCATTTTTCAGTAGCGCCTGGCGATGGATAAAAAGAATTTTTCTTTTTATGTTTTGCTCTTCCTTACTGTACCTCTGTATTTGTATATGGCTAATGCCACCCATTACGATGATGCAGGTTAGTAATTCAGCTGGTTATGGATTTAGAAGAAATTATGTTAGTTGGGATAATATTTCCAATAATGTAAAACTGGCAGCTATTGCCAGCGAAGACCAGGCATTTCCTGATCATGATGGTTTTGACTGGGATGCCATCGAAAAAAGTTTACAACCCAAAAAGAAAGGAAAAAAGACCAAAATACCCCTTGGTGGAGGTGCCAGTACCATTACACAACAAACCGCTAAAAATGTTTTTTTGTGGAACGGAGGAAGCATTACCCGCTATGTTCGCAAAATACCGGAAGTATATTTCACCAAAATGATTGAATGGATTTGGGGTAAGAAACGAATTCTGGAAGTATACCTGAATGTGATTGAAATGGGTCCTGGTATTTTTGGTATTGATGCAGCGGCGCATGCATATTTTGGTAAATCTGCTAAAGACCTTACCAGACAGGAAGCCGCCATGATCATTGCGTGTTTACCTAATCCCAAACGCTTTTCAGTAAAACCCATGAGCAGAAGAGTGAGTTGGAGATATCCTCAGATATTACAACAAATGCATAATATAGAAGATGATGAAGATATTATCAGTCTATTAAACAAATAGCCAATTAGCTATTGGCCATTTGTTTAACTGCGTTAATCGCAGATTGCACTCTTTCTTCATAATTTCCATGAATCTCAACCCAGGGAACATGCTGGTTGGTCAACAGGTCCTTATAGATATAATACAATTCTTTTCGATTGGCTTCATCGGGGTATTCGCGCAATTCATCTTTTACCCAGGGAAGATCAACATCACATAATATATACAAATCGTATTCTCTTGATACAATTTCGTTGAGTATAAACTGGTGACATTGATTAAATACATACTCTGCACATACTTTCATTACATACATATCCGTATCTATAAAAAGTAAGGGAGGAGTTGAACTGGTTGATAATGTTTGTGGGTTTACCCATTTATTCGCATCCACTTTTGACCATTGGTTATTCACTATCGCCGAATACTCATCTTCCAGCGCCAATTGACCTTTTGCAATCGTTAACAGGTCATCAAAATCATAATCTTTTCCATTGGTCATTAAATATTCCCGGGCAAACTCAGGGCACCATTCTGTTCCAAAATATTGGGCCAGCAATTCACAAAGTGTGCTTTTGCCTGTTGATTCCGGACCGATGATGACGATTTTTTTTACCATAAAAAATAAAAATATCGAATGTTGAACAAGGAATGTAGAATGTGGAAGGATTTTTTATTTCTCCATTCGCTATTTCTTGTTCAAAATTCATTATTCAATATTCCCCTTTTTCTTCCATTCCATCAACCCTGCCACCGCAAGAACCAGTAGCACAAAAAACTGTACGCTTGTAAATACATATCCTTTGATAAAGTATAAGGGAATAGAGGCAAGATTGGTGGCAATCCACCAGATCCAGCTTTCAATTTTCTTTTTGGCCATTAGCCACATGCCCGTATATGCCGTGGCAGAAGCAAAAGCATCAGCCCAGGGAATGGCTTCGGGGGCGAAAGCCTGTTTAGCCCAGGAGAGAGAAAAAAAGATGACGATATAAAAGACGGAGAAAAACAGTAATTGCTGTATCCACTCTTTTCGATTACTATAAGTGATATGCAGAACCCGTTCATTTTTCTGCCTGTCTTTTTTAGACCAGAGGATCCATCCATAAATACTCATAATCGTATAGTAGAAATTCACACTCGCTTCACCATATAAATGCCCCTTTACACTGAGGTATATATAAAAGATCGTATTGATAAGACCCACAGGGTATACAAGAATATTCTCTTTTCTGCTAAACCAAACACTGCCTATTCCCGCAATAACTGCAATAAACTCAAGTGGGCCTGTTTGTTGCAACCCAGAGATTAATTGGTGATAAAATTCTGGTATACTCATGTGTATTTATTTTGGAAGAACAAAACTGCTGTCAGCGAAAGTATATACAGCACCGTCTGCCAATTGTTTTTCGAAAATTATTTTTTTATGTTGTTTGATAAAGTTAATATCTACCAGGTCCGGATTAAAACCATCGTTTAACCAGATGACAGAAAAACCTTTGTTTTGTAATAGCGCGGATCTCTCCTCCGAAATTTCTTTATGAGGCAATGGCAGGGAATGAATACCTGCTAAAAAATATGCTGCATCATATGCATCTGAATAAAGGATAGGTGAAAGGAGGGTTTTATTATTTCGGATGTATTGAATGGTGGCAGATTCTTTCCAGGAGTCTTCCGTATATCCGGGTATACCGGCATCTTTAATGCCTTCCCATGCTTCGGCATTCTGTGAGTATTGGTGATAAGCAAAGCCAGAATAAATAATCAATACAGGCAATAGCAAAAGCCATTTTTTTCTATAAACCATTTTTTGTAAAGATGCCGGTATCCAACTGCTTCCCACAAGTAATAATGGAATATAAATAGGAGATAATAACCGGCTACTCAAATCCTCGAAACGAGAAACCGATGCAATGGTGATCATGAAAAGAAGATACACCACAAAAAACAAGCTTATAATCGTTTCGAATGAATGATAAAATTGTTGCTGTAGAATTCGGAAAACAATTGAATACACAGACACCATAAAAACCAGTAAAACCAGAATGATCGTAATCAGTGCATACCCATGTAAAAAAGGAAGCCAATCACTTACCGTATTGCCTACTTGTAATAGTGTATCCCCTAAAGTGCGCAATGCTTTTTCTCTTACGCCGGTAGTACTTCCACTTACCATATGATTATGTATCAGGTTGGCAACAATACCCGAAACAGCGATCATGCCAAATACCAGCAAGTGTTTGATTTTTTTAATAGCACCCAGGTCTCCATCAAATAAAATAAAAGCCCCACCAGTAATCACCAGACTAATTCCGGCATACCTGGTTAGAAAACATAAGCCGGTAATGATGGAAAAAAAAATAAGATTGCGGGAGCTGTGATTTTTGCCATAAGTATAAGCCGCTATGAAAAAAGTAACCGATAAAAATATAAACAGGGTCTCAGACCAAAGCATGGAATAGATTTCAAGTAATACCGGACTAAACGAAAGCAATGCCAGTAGCAGCAGTTTATAAAGCGGGGAAGTATTTTGCTGTCGACTAATGATAAAACTTGTCATAAACAGGATACCCCCAAACAGAATAATATGTAGCACTGGTGCAAACTGTAATGGAGATAACCCGGTTACCAACATTACAAGACTGAGCGTGGAAGGATAGCCGACAGGAAAATCAACCAGCGGATACTGGTTAAAATCAACCAGCGAAAAATGGTTGCGTATATTTTCTGCTACGGTTAAATAAGTTACCGAATCGGGAGAAATACCGATACCGCTATGCCGGGTATAGAGCAAGAGAAAAACACCAACGGTTACCGAAGCCAGCAAAGCATCCCAATGTTTCTTGATAAATATTGCAACGCTGCTGTTCATGGTGATAAACGGTGTAAGGAATAATGATGTAAAATAAGTTGCATAACCCAATATGCAAGCATCCGCAATACTTATCGTGCAAGAAGCGCTTTTTCAATCAGGTTTTGGTGATGTTGTACATGACAGGCGGTAAAATACAGCATTTCCCGAAATGTCAATTTTCCTAAGAGAGGATGGGGTAATATGTATTTATCCAAGGACTCCTCAGTATGTTTTGCAGTTTTCTGATTCAATTGGATAACCAACCCATTTAGACGATTGAACTGTGTTTCTTTATTGAATGGATTACTATCAGCAGGAACAAAGGGACTAGAGGCTTTGCCACCAGCAGATAATTTTAGATTGTATTTGTCTACCAATTCTGAATAGGATTTTGAGGGCCTGTTGGCTATACCAAACTTCCATTTGACCAAAAATTTGGGCAATCCAAAAGCCATATTTACGGGCGAAACGCTTTTAATAATATGATCCAGCTGTTGTACTGCATTCCATTTTTTAGGCGGAGAATAAGCAGCTTCATCATCGCTTAGGTTGCGAATCATTTCTATAAAATCATGATGATTTTTTGTCATCAACTGAATGATCTCTTGTTTATTCATGGTTAAATAGATATTAATGTTGCTCAAAAAACCCTACCTGTCTCAAAAAAGAAACCTGGTCAAAATAACTTGCGTCACGTACAATTTTATGGTTTCTGATTTCAAGAATCGTACAGTTATGCAAACTATATTTTTTGTCAAGCATATAATCCGGTCCACCGTCCTCCAGAAATTTCATTGTGCCCGTTGACGTAAATTCAACTGAAACAGATGAATCACCGGGTAATATTTTTGTGATGGTATATACCAGATCAGGACTCGACTTAAAATAGCGGCTATACACAGAATGGATTCCATTCTTTCCTTTTTCGGGTGCCGATAAATTAGGAGATTCTATCAAGGCGCTATCGCTATACAAATTTTCGAGTGCTGCCAGGTCGTGTTTGTTTAACGCATCAAACCGGAGGGTTACCAACTCTGTATTGGTTAGCGTTGCCTGTTTGCAGGAAGAGAAAGAAAGCAGGCAGGCAACAAATAGAAAGAAGCTGTATTGTGTTTTCATGGCAATGGAAATGCTTGCTTAAAAATAAAGCAATATTCTGCCAGTTCCATCAACAAAAATGTTCCGGCTTCCCGGAACATTTTGTAAAAAATCATCACCCAAACAAATTATTCGGCTTCTGCTACCACTTCTTTTACTTCAGGAATCATTCGTTTCATCATTCCTTCAATGCCGGCTTTTAATGTGATCATAGAAGAGGGGCAACCACTACAGCTTCCCTGTAACATCAGGTTTACGACCCCTTCATTATAACTTTTAAACTGTATCGCGCCACCATCCATTTCAACGGCGGGCTTTACATAGTTTTCCAATAATTCTTTTACTCTTTTCACAATATCATCATCATCTGCGCTTACCGTATTACCCGCTTCCTGTTTTACTTTGGCCAGTTCTTCTTCATTTACTACCATGCCGCCGTTTTCAAGATAATCTTTCAAAAACTCTTTGATGGCAGGTATTACGTCCTGCCAGTCTTCGGTATCCGATGTTTTGGTAAGGGTTACAAAATTGCTGGCAATAAACACGCTTTTAATAAAGGGAAACCCAAAAAGCTCTTTTGCCAAAGGAGAAGGCGCAGAAAGCGTTTCGTCGGCAAAATCAATGCTTTTGCCAGGGTATAATAGCTTATTAGCCACAAATTTCATGGTCTCCGGATTCGGAGTCATTTCAGTATAAATACTGATGATGGGATTACCTGTCTTGATCATAACACATCCTTTTAATAAAGCGGAGCCAAGCTCACATTGCAAAATTAAACAAAACCCGTTAGGGATCAGGCAAAATAGCCCCCGGAAGCCCTCTCGCAGCTATATTTTTCGGATATCGAAACAAAATCCCTTTCGTATTCCTGTCCTCATTATAGGAACCAACCAAATCGTTTGGGAGATTTTTACTAAAAATCAACTAAAAACCGAACGAACGGCATGAATCTTGTGTTTATGAAAAGCAGCAATCAATCAGTATATGGCAGACGGATTTTATAATATGATGGATTATTTTTTTACCCTTCTGATCGCTTTATCAGATGGAAAAGAATTAGAAGAGTTCTCTATTGAAGCTATTTTATAATCTTTTTAGCAGATAAGGGCTTTATTTTAGTCAGAACTTAGGTATTATTAGGGTATAATTCAAAATAATGCGCGCAATTAAATTAGTATTATTGGCCGGTATACTGCTTGTGGCCATATCTCCTGTATTATCCCAAAAAGGCATCAAAGGCATGATTAATGCCGAGAAAGAGTTTGCCGCTTTCACCGCTTCACATTCTATTCGCGAAGGTTTTTTGAAATATATGGATAGTGCCGGGGTAATTTTTAATAGTACCGGACAAATTCTCAATGCACAGGAAACCTACCAAAAACAGAAACCCTCAGCCGGTGTGTTAAGCTGGGCTCCCGCATTTGCCCTGATCAGTGCATCCGGCGATCTGGGGGTAACTACGGGACCGTATGAATACCGATTAAAAAGCGCTTCGGATACAGTGGCGGAAAGAGGAAGTTTCACGTCGGTATGGCATCTGGACCAGCAGGGTAACTGGAAAAACCTGGTTGATCTGGGCATTTCTTATACTGCAAAATATACCCTTCCCAAAGAAGTAAAAGAAATCAGTCTTCCCAAAGCCAAAGAACTCAGCAATAGCTATGAGCATGTATTGGTGCTGGATGAAAAATTCAACAATACACTTGAAGATAAAAGTATCCGTGGATGGCAGAATGGTCTGGCTCCGGATAGCTGGTTAAATATCGATGGACAATTACCGGCAGTGGGTTTTGAACAGGTAGATGCGGCTTTGCGTCATATACCCGTAGCACTTTTACTCGTTTCACGAGGAGGCAATGTGTCGTCTTCCGGCGAATTTGTGTATATCTATGGCACGATTGAAGACAAACAAAAAATAGGCAATTACCTCAGGATCTGGGCCTACCGTGAAAAAAAATGGCAGGTGGTTTTACAGGTGTTGAAATGGTAATTACTCCACTATCCGCAACTTCGCATAATTCAGCATAATCTTTTTTTCTCCGTTCAGCGCAAAATGAATCGTAGCAACCGGATTATGTGCTGAGCCTTCTATCTTGATAATATTCCCGTAACCAAATTTCTGGTGTTCAACTTTTTGTCCCTCCTGCAGATCAGCTGAATTATTCGCTACAAAATCAGCACTGGGTATATGTTCCACTACTTTAGTGGAAGGTGGCGTAATTGGCAGGTACTCCGGTTTTGCATTCGGCGATTTAGGTTTTTGGTTGGGGCTGGGTCCATATCTTTTTTCTGCATTGGCTGCTGCATTATTGCCAAAACCAAAACCTCTTTGCATACGTTCAAACCCGGTACCCCAATCGGCCCCTGAATTATTACGAGAGCCCCCTCCCGCATAACTTTTATCCAGATACTGTTCCGGGATTTCTTCAATAAAACGACTGGGATCGTTTTGTACCAATTGTCCGTAGCGATAACGGGCATTGGCATAAGACAACCATAACCTGTGTTTGGCCCGGGTTACAGCTACATAAAATAATCTCCGCTCTTCTTCCAGCTCTTCCCTTGTATTAATGCTCATGGCGCTGGGGAAAAGGGTTTCTTCAATGCCGCCTACAAACACACAACTAAATTCAAGTCCTTTTGCCGCGTGAATCGTCATCAGTCTCACAACATCCGTATTCTCTTTATCATCATCTGCATCGGTATGCAGGGTAATTTGTTGCAGGTAAGAACCTAATGATTTATCTCCCAGTTCACCATCGTCATTACTCGGACTTTCCGTCCATTCTTTAATAGAGTTTAATAATTCCTGGATGTTATTATATCGATCAAGCCCTTCGGTTGTTTTATCATTGAATAATTCTTTAACCATATTGGTATGCTTACCAACCTGTACGGCCACATCATACGCATTCTTATCGGTGAGGATACTTTGAAAATAGCGAACCATGGTTACGAAATCCTGTAAAGCCTGCAATGTGCCTGCTTTAAACCCAAATTCCGCTGCGCGTGATATCACTTCAAACATGGATATATTCTGTTCATTGGCAGCAATCACACATTTTTCTATTGTTGTTTTGCCAATACCACGTGCCGGATAATTGATAATCCTTTTTAAAGCTTCTTCATCTTTGGTGTTTACGGTAATCCGTAAATAGGCTAATAAATCTTTGATCTCTTTTCTCTGGTAAAAACTGGTACCGCCATAAATACGACAGGGAATACCCATGCGTCTGAGGCTTTCTTCGAATGAACGGCTCTGTGCATTGGTTCGATACAGAATGGCAAAATCACTGTTATAATAATGATTGCGTAATTTCTGCTCCTGGATAGTATCTGCTACAAATTTACCTTCATCATTATCGGTCATTGTGCGAACCAGACTGATCTTTTCTCCATCACTGTTTTCGGTCCATAGGTTTTTAGGAATCTGCCCTTTGTTATTTTTAATTACTTCATTTGCCACATTAAGAATATGCTGGCTGCTTCGGTAATTCTGTTCCAGTTTTACCACTTTTACATCATCGTAATCTTTCTGAAACTGTAAAATATTTTCGATGGTAGCACCGCGGAAACTGTAAATGCTTTGGGCATCATCACCCACCACA
This sequence comes from uncultured Bacteroidota bacterium, assembly GCA_903913355.1. Lineage (GTDB taxonomy): Bacteria > Bacteroidota > Bacteroidia > Chitinophagales > Chitinophagaceae > Sediminibacterium. The sequence goes on from CAIWKU010000371.1 coordinate 10,334, forward strand.
CAAATATTTTCATGAACAGCGGCCAGCAGTTTACTGATCTGGTATTGTACCGGGTTGGTATCCTGGTACTCATCTATTAATACATACTTGAACTTATGCTGGTATTTATGCAGGGCTTCCGGATAGTTTTTCAGCAATTCATACATTTTCAATAAAAGATCATCAAAATCCATCGCCCCGTTTTTAAAACAACGGGCGGCATAGGCAGCATATATCTGCGCAATGGCGGGGCGTTTGGATTGCATATCTTCCTGTTGTATATAATGGTCGAGGGCATATTCTGCCGGACTCACCAAGGCATTTTTAGCAGAAGAGATCCGGTTACCTACCACACTGGGTTTATAATGTTTATCGTCGAGGTTCAGTTCGTTGATGACGGTTTTGATAACTGAGCGGCTATCATCCGTATCATAAATAGTAAAATTATTCGGATAACCCAGACGATGGGCTTCGGCCCTGAGAATCCGGGCAAATACGCTATGGAAAGTGCCAATGTATAGGTTTCGGGCTTCGGTATTTCCTAAAATCTTTTCTACCCGCTCTTTCATTTCGGCTGCTGCCTTATTGGTAAATGTGAGGGCGAGTATATTAAATGCATCCACACCATTGGCCATCAGGTGAGCAATACGGGTAGTGAGCACTTTTGTTTTTCCGCTGCCCGCTCCGGCAATAATCATTAATGGGCCATTCAAATGCGTAACCGCTTCGCGTTGCGGTTCGTTCAATCCCTTCAGGTATTCTTGCATAGGCGCAAGTTACTATCTTGTTGGTTTGAAAAATAAAACCTTGAAAACTTAAGTATAAACTACCCCTGGGTTTATACGTATTTTTGCGGTAGCACTATACGACATGAAAGATTTTAAGAAATATTATATTATTCCCGAAGAGCCCGCTATTGTTTATCAGGCATTAACCAATGCGGCCACTATTCAGTTATGGACGGGCGAGCCTGCAGAAATGAATACTGAGCCCGGTTCTGAATTTTCTTTATGGGATGGAAGTATTACTGGTAGGAACCTGGAATTTATTGCCGATAAAAAAATTGTGCAACAATGGTATTTTGAGGGACAGGAAGAACCCTCCATCGTTACGATTATTCTGCATGCAAATAAACAGGGAACTTCGGTTGAATTGAGGCATAGCAATATTCCCGATGAAGCGTACGAGGATATAACGGAAGGGTGGACCGATAGTTATTTCCGCTCCCTGGGTATGTTTTACGAATAAGCGAATACGAAGACTTGCTTACCGATTCAGAAAATCAATCAGTTTTTTGGTGAGCGATGCGCGTTTGTTGGTAAAGCTATGATCGGTATCCAGCCAAACATCATAAGAAAAATAACTATGGTTTGATTGCTGAATGGCTTTGGCGATTGCTTCATTTTTACGATGCTCGTCCAGCATTACTACTTGTTTATTGGATAAAGCCCCCGCACCAAGCGCCAGATCGTAATAAGCACCTTCGTGCGGAATAGGCGCAAACAGGTCTTTCCCTGATTTTTTGTTCAGCACAAAATTATTATCTGCTTCTTTTTCAAGGCTGGGGAGAGCATTGGTGGCAATCGAATCAACCACTTCACTGTAAATATCCCAGGCAGAAAGTGCAAAGCCTTTTTTAATTTCGGGTATTTCCTGTAAAGCTTTGAGACAAACAAAACCGCCCATGCTATGACCAAAAAGCACCATTTTGGCAGTATCTATTTCCAGGGCAGCCGCATTTTTTTTGCAATACGCAACCACATTTTTTACATCTTCCACACAATGCCTGAATGAGAATTCTCCCTGGCTACCCCAACTGCCACGGTAGTTAAAATAAATCACGTTCCATCCATGTGCCCGAACGGACTGGGCTATATCCAGGTTTCTTTCATTACCGGGATAGCCATGTAATAAGATTAACAAAGGGTGTGGCTTATTTTCATTGGCCTTATACATAAAGCCCTGCAGCAAACTACCCTCAGATCTAAACTGTAGCTCCCTCATTCCTGCCGGAGATTCTTTTGACCATTCCAGGTCTCCTGATGTATTTTCTTTTTGCACGGGTTCTGTACAGTTTTGCAGAAAACCTGTTGCCAGTAATAGAAACAGGTAGATGGTTTTTCTTTTCATGGGGAAGCTTTTGATCAACACAAGATAATATCTTCTGCGGAAATTACTAAGCCCGAAAACCGAAATGGCAGAAAGATAAAATATTAAGTCTATAAATTTGGTAGACTATAGTAAACTACTTATTTTTGTTCTATGAAAGCATATTTACCTACTGAAGACTACTTGTCTGTTTTTCGATGTTGTTGTAGCAAATTCTAAAAAATCCAATTTACAGGAACAGCATTATTCCTTTAATAGGGCCAAGTGGCCGAGTGGTTAGGTATGGGTCTGCAAAACCTTTTACGGCGGTTCGAATCCGCCCCTGGCCTCAAATAGCAATCTTTTTTCATATGGCAAGCAATCGTAACGGGGCGGTATTTTTATACCAGCCCCTTTTTGTATATATGTTAAAGCGTAGGTTGAATGCTGCTTATCCGGCAGTATACTCGTAATTTTGCAGCTTTCTTATACCAGCGTGGTATTTGTATACAGTAGTTAGTTTTATTGGAAACCGTGAGAAAAATAACCATACGCGTACAAAAATGAAAAAGAGACTGTTTGCAAGGATAACCATTGTATTAGGTGTATTCGCTTTGCTCAATTTTGGGTTTAGCGTTCCCAACCCGGGTTTTTCCGAAAAAGCATCGGTAACTCAGCCGGTTATATCCTCTTTCGCCGAAAAGATTTTCTTATATGATAAATTAGACCTGGCATCCCTTGGTCTTTCAAAACAGGCTTTTACCTATGCGCTCGCAGGATTTTCTCATTTAATAAATGACGGAAAAATCATCAAAGAGAATATACTTTCCATTTTAGATTTTAGTCTGCCCTCAGGAAAAAAACGGTTATTCGTAATAGACCTTACCGAAGAGCGCCTCGTATTTAATACCTACGCTTCCCACGGAAAAAATTCAGGTAAAATAATACCCACTGATTTTTCGAATCAAAACAATAGTAATAAAACCAGTCTGGGTTTTTATATCACCGGGGATATTTATCAAGGAAAAAACGGTTACTCGCTTCGATTAGAAGGTGAGGAAGAAAATATCAACAACAATGCTTCTGCCCGTGGAATTGTTATGCATGGTGCTGCGTATGTAAATGAACAACTGGCATCTGCGCAGGGATTTATCGGAAGAAGTCAGGGTTGCCCGGCATTACCCAAAAAACTAAGCAGAAATATTATTGAAAGAATCAAGAATGGATCCTGCTTGTTTATTTATAGTCCGGATAAATATTATATCACCCATTCCAAAATGATACAGGATTTTCAATCCTGATTAGATAGTGGATGATCCATGCACACCCGTATAATGCAGTACAATTCGATAGAGTTCATCCGGAACAAAGGGTTTCACTACAATATCGGTAATCCCATTCCCTTTTATTTTATTTTCAATTTCTTTTGGTAAACTGGCGGTTAAGGCAATGATTGGTAAGCGGATTCCTTTTTCACGAATACGGCGGGTGGCTTCATATCCATCCATCACCGGCATATGCAGATCCATGAAAATGAGTTTGTGTTTCTCTGTATCCAGCATATCAACCGCTTCCTGACCATTCATGGCCACATCAATGATAGCGCCCCATTTTTCCAGAAAGGTTTTGGCAACTAATATATTTATCTCATTATCTTCTACCAATAAAATCGAAATACCGGTAAGGGGTTTTGTTTCTTCGGCCGGAAGTCTGTTGGTAGAGGTTTCCAGAACCAGGTTATCTGCTTTTACTTTTGAAAAGGTTTGTGTAAAATAAAAAATAGATCCTTTACCGGGTTCACTCACCAATTGCAAGGAAGAGCCTTGTAAACTCAGAATTTTTTTACAGATAGCCAACCCCAAACCGGTTCCTCCAAAATTCCGGGAGGTAGAAGTATCTGCCTGGGTAAACTCTTCAAAAATCATTTTTTGTTTATCTGGTGCAATACCAATGCCACTGTCTTCAATACGCACTGTAATGGTAACCGTATTGTCTGTTTGGTCCTTTACGATGATATGTAAAACAACACCACCATGCATGGTAAACTTAATGGCGTTATTTACCAGGTTGGTAATTACCTGTCCTGTTCGTGTTGGATCTCCAAATATATCATCCTGTAAAGCTGGATCAATTTTTAAGGATAAAGTAATGCCTTTGTCTTCTGCCTGGTTTCTTAAACCCGAAACAATATTTCTGGCCAATTTGGCCAGATCCATTTCAATCGACTCAAATTGTATTTTACCCGCTTCAATTTTATTGTAATCCAGGATATCATTTACAATGGCCAAAAGATTATTGGCCGAAAATAATAATAAATCAAGCTGCTCTTTCTGTTCTTCCCTTGGGTTATTGCGAAGAATGATATGCGTCATCCCCAACACAGAGTTCAGGGGTGTCCGGATTTCATGCGACATGGTAGAAAGAAAATCGATTTTTGCCTGCAAACCCTGTTCCGCCTGTTTTTTAGCGAGGGTAAGCGTATAGGCAAAACGGTAAGAAAGAATCAATGACTGGAGAAAAAAGAAACTGATATAACCGGCAAAAAGATAGGCTTTCTGCGGCGCAATCAAACGGAAGTATTGCAAATTGATCAGCAGAAATACCAGACAGATAACGCCGGTACTGGCTACTGCATAATTGGCACCAACCCTTTTATTACGCCAGGCTTTTACGTATACATAAAAAGTATACAGGATAAACCCAAACATATATAATAAGAAAGGATTGATCAGTTGGGTGAAAACAGAAGGAGGAAACACCATAACAATCAACGCCAGTGCGAAACTGATCCAAACCCCTAGCCAGACAATTTTTTTGTTAGTGTCTTCCGGATATAATTCCAGCGTATAAAAGCTGAAAAAAATGACACTGATAAATAGGGTTAAATATTCAAAGTGTATCGTAATCGTCCAGGGAATATGGGGTAGTAGCGTATGTAAAACATAATAATCTGTTCCAATAATACGATAGCTATACGTAATACAGAATAAAGAAAAATAAAGCAATACTTTGTCATGTTTTCCAAACAGGTATAAGCCAAAAAAGAATAATCCGCCCATTAACAGGCAACCGGTTAAAATCAGATCCAGGGCAGAACGATCATCCCGGTTTTGGAAAAGAATGTCCTTATCTCCCAGCCGCATTTTCTTATAAGGCCCGCCCCGCGAATGCCAGAAATTGGCAATATGTAATACAAGACGTAATGTATCATTGGTAGTAGTGAGTTCTATTGTTTTTGATTGCCACCTGGGAATGGCTTTTTCTTTTACTGAGTCGGGGTTGCCCATAGCAGAAAACTCTTCTCCATTAATGAAAAGCCGGTAGCTGGTATACGTATCTGGTAACTCCAAAGCCAGTTTCGGATGGTTATGGGGTAAGATGATCAGGGCTGTATAGGATGCATAGCCTTCAGAAGGCAATGATTTGCCATTAATGACGGTTCTGCTCCAAAGTCTTGGAAACTCAGTATATACCGGTGGTGTAGAGGAGTCTTTTGGGTTGATCAGGCTATGCCAATATAAGCCCCATTCCCCATCCAGATCAATGGTGTTTTTGGAAAGATCAACCTGCCGTAGATCAAGAACGCCTCTTTGAAAGGTTGGAGCAGGGCTTTGATCAAAAGCATTTGCCTGAAAAAAGGAAAACAGGAAAAAGAAAAAAACAGATAGCTGGCAGAAAGGGACACGTAAAAAGTATCGCACAAAAGTTTTGAGGTATTCCATTGGATTATAGACTACGGTTTTCATCTGCGTAAGCAATTTACTAAAAACTACTTGTTTACATGCATAAAAAAATTATCTTAGAACAAAGCCATTGTATGAAATACGGGTTGGTAATCTTTTGTATTTTTTTATTGGGATCGGTTGCTAATGCCCAAAAAACTGATCAACGCCTTGAGCAACGTGTAACCGCTTTATTGGCGGGCTTTCATGGCGATATTGGGGTATATATCCATGACCTGAAAAAGAATAAAACGGTTGCTATTCAGGCAGATACGATTTTTCCCACAGCCAGTATGGTAAAAATGCCCATCCTGGTTGGGATTATGCAAAAAATAGAGGAAGGTTCATTGGCCTATCACCAATCATTCATGTATAAAGACTCCCTATTGTATGAAGGCGAAGATATTTTGGGCTCTTTTCGCAACAATGAGAAAATAGAATTGAGCAAACTGATGATGTTAATGCTTACCATGAGCGATAATACCGCTAGTCTCTGGTTACAATCTCTGGCCGGAACCGGCACCCGAATCAATGCGATTATGGATAGTCTGGGTTTTGCATATACAAGGGTGAACAGCCGAACGCCCGGAAGAGAAGAAAACAGAAAACAATATGGCTGGGGACAAACCACTCCCCGCGAAATGGCAGTCTTGATGGAAAAGATCGTTACCAAACAGGTGATCAGTAAAACTGCCAGCGAAAAAATGCTACGGTTATTGGGAAGAAATTATTGGGATGAGGAAGCCATTTCGCAGATTCCGTCAGATGTATTTATTGCCAGCAAAAGCGGCGCGGTAGATGCGAGCCGGAATGAAATATTATTTGTGAATGGAAAAAAATGCAGCTATATTTTTTGCATCTGTACCAAAAACAATCAGGATACTTCCTGGGAACCGAAAAACGAAGCCTGGGAATTAACCCGGAAATTAAGCAGGCTTTTATGGGAGTATTTTAATTAAACGGGTTGAACTTCTAAATTGATATCAGATTGCGCTCTTTGCGAGTACGCTAAGCAACTATTTAAATAACTGAAAAACCAGCAAACTACTTAAGTATGCCAATCCCGTCAAATATCAAGAGGTCCATCATACCTGGATGCAATAAGAAGAAGAGGGGGGCATTATTGTGTTCAGGGGAGTGGAGTTGCACCAATCCTCCGTTAATTATTGTAAGGCATTTGATAACGTCAAGGAATACTTGATTTCGACCATCATACAGAA
>CAIWKU010000372.1 GCA_903913355.1 uncultured Bacteroidota bacterium
GTTGACTGGCAAAGACCGGGCTTTGACCTGGGATTGCAATTGAAGAATTGTTTGGATAAGAATCCGGGCATCCGTGGAATCATGTTGGGATCACATGGATTGTTTACATGGGGCGATACTGCTTACGAAAGTTATTTGAATACACTTGATATTATTGAGATATGTGCTGACTATGTTGAAAGTAATGTTGCAAAAAAGAGTGTATTTGGTGGAGAAAAAATAGCCGCATTGCCAAAAGAAAAGCGGTTAGCACAGGCTTCGGTATTGGCGCCTGTATTAAGAGGGTTCTGCTCATCGGAAAAGAAAATGATAGGCCATTTTACAGATGATGACCGCGTTTTGCAATTTATTAATTCAAATGACCTGGAAAGACTGGCCCCGATGGGCACTTCCTGTCCGGATCATTTTCTCAGAACAAAAATCAGTCCGCTGGTTTTGAATCTGGCTCCGGATACAGATCTTACGAATATTCAGGTAATTAAGGAAACCCTGAGTCCGCAGTTTGTTCAATATCGGGAAATGTATACCGAATATTACCAGCAATGTAAACATTCAAATAGCCCGGCGATGCGTGATGCCAACCCGGTGGTGATTTTGTATCCTGGAGTAGGTATGTTTACTTTTGCTGCGAATAAACAAACTGCCAGGGTAGCGGCTGAATTTTATGCCAATGCGATCAATGTGATGCGGGGTGCTGAAGCGATTTCAGCCTATACTTCATTACCCAGACAAGAAGCATTTAATATTGAATACTGGTTATTGGAGGAGGCCAAACTACAAAGGTTGCCAAAACCCAAACCCTTATCCGGAAGAATTGCCCTGGTTACGGGTAGTGCAGGAGGGATTGGTAAAGCGATCGCTAAACGATTTGCGAATGAAGGGGCTTGTATCGTGGTAAATGATAATGATGCCGACCGACTTGCAACGGCAAAAAGAGAATTTCAAAAGCAATATGGGTCAGATGTATTTACAACAGTATTAATTGATGTTACTTCTAAAAAAGATATTCAGGCAGCATATGCAGCGGCTTCTCTTTATTTTGGGGGAATTGATATTGTGGTAAACTGTGCTGGGATTTCTATTTCAAAGCCGATAGAAGAACATACAGAAAAGGATTGGGATCTGTTATATGATATCCTGGTAAAAGGGCAATTTATGGTTACCCAGGAAGGGGTTGCTATTATGCGGAAACAGGATATGGGGGGAGATGTATTGAATATTGTCAGCAAAAATGCATTGGTAAGCGGACCTAATAATGCCGGATACGGTTCAGCTAAAGCGGCTCAGTTACATTTAAGCAGGTTAAATGCCGCCGAATTAGGAAAAGACAAAATTCGGGTAAATGCAATAAACCCGGATGCTGTGATCAGCGAAAGTAAAATATGGGAAGGTGCATGGGCTGAGGGCAGGGCCAAAGCGTATAATATTACCGTAGAGGAACTGCCTCAATATTATGCGAAACGAACTTTACTCAATGAAATCATTTATCCTTCGGATGTTGCTGATGCCTGTTTTGCTTTTGTGGGTGGACTATTACAAAAATCTACCGGTAATGTATTGAATGTGGATGGAGGAGTTGCGGCGGCTTTTCTGAGATAAATAGTCACTACCAACAAGAGTGGGATATTTAGAATAGGAACATTTACAAACAGCTTATCTGGAATATATATGCAAAGAGTAGCTTTTCGTATGCAATTGAAACCTGGGTTTGAAGAAGAGTACCAGCGAAGACATGAATTGATATGGCCCGAGTTACAAAAGTTGTTAAAAGATAGCGGTATTCATGAATATGCAATTTTCATGGACCCGGTAACATTGGGTTTATTTGGCAGTTTGCAGGTTACAGATATTTCAAAAATGGATGAATTACCCTCGCAACCTGTTATGCAGAAATGGTGGGCTTATATGAAAGATATTATGGAAACGAATGAAGACAATTCGCCGATAAGTATACCTTTAAAAGAGGTATTCTTTTTGCCGTAGACTGACTGTAAAAAATCAAAGATTATGTTGATTGACAAAATAACGATTGCTGCACATAATGAACCACTGTTGAAAAAGCATATTCGTAATTATGCGTTTGTTACAGAAAATATTTTGGGTATTGAGGAAATCCTTGCCAAATTGATCAACTTTCAGATAGCGATTCCTTCATGGGCATTAGGTACGGGCGGCACAAGGTTTGGCCGCTTTGGTGCGGGAGGAGAGCCAAGAAGTCTGGAAGAAAAAATTGAAGATATTGGTTTACTTCATCAACTGAACAATTCCAGTGGTGCTATTTCGCTGCATATTCCATGGGATATTCCTTCTGATGCCAACAAGATCAAAACCCTGGCCGCAGAATATGGATTGTTGTTTGATGCGGTCAATTCCAATACTTTTCAGGATCAGCCGGGACAATCATTGAGTTATAAATTCGGTTCCCTGCAACATGTAAATACTGCTGTTCGTAAACAGGCTATTGCGCATAATATAGAAGTTATCAAACATGGCA
>CAIWKU010000373.1 GCA_903913355.1 uncultured Bacteroidota bacterium
GGCAAACCTCAGTCAATTCTTCATCGGTAATGATTAGTGGAGGGGCTATGCGGAGCCTGTCGGGGGCGAAGAGGAACCAATCTGTAATTAGGCCATTTTTAATGCATTGATGTATAATTTGCTGGTTTACGTTAGCAGAAGAAAATTGTAAGGACATCCATAATCCGGCAGATCTTTTTGAAATGATTTCGGGGTGTACCAGTTGGTCATGTAAAATTTTTTCTTTTCTTTTTACGGAATGGATATAGTCCCCATCTAGCAATACTTCCAGCGCAGTTTTACCAGCGGCGCAGGAAACGGGGTGCCCACCAAATGTGGTGATATGGCCCAGGACAGGATCATGGGTTAAGGTGTTCATCAATTTTCGATTCGATATGAATGCTCCGAGCGGCATTCCACCGCCCAATGCTTTACCTAATAATAAAATATCCGGCACAATCCCAAATTGCTCAAATGCCCAAAGAGAACCTGTTCGGCCAAAACCGGCCTGTATCTCATCAAGAATCAATAAAACACAATGTTGATCACATTTATTACGAATGGCCAGTAACCAGTCGGGATGAGGAGATAAGATACCGCTTTCGGCCTGCACAGTTTCCATAATCACACAGGCTGTTGAAGAATCGATGGTATCGATCATTCCCCAATCATTATACTCACAATGATAGATATCGGGTAATAGCGGGCGGAATGCATTTCGCCAATACTCATCGCCCATAATACTCAAGGCTCCCTGTGTACTGCCATGGTAAGCGTTTGTAAATGCTATGATTTTTGAGCGGCCGGTAACCCTTTTGGCCAGTTTCATGGCTCCTTCCGTGGCTTCGGCTCCACTATTGGTGAAATACACTGAATCTAAAGAAGCAGGTAAATGATCTGTCAGCAATTTTGCATAAGCTGTTTGTGGCGATTCGATAAACTCACCATACACAATCAGGTGCATATAAGCAGCTGCCTGGTCCTGAACCGCTTTCACTACAGCAGGGTGACTGTGCCCGATATTACAAACACTGAATCCTGCAATCAGGTCAACATATTGCTTTTCATCCACATCCCATAAATGAATACCCTTAGCCCTCACCATTTCAATAGCAATAGGAGCTTCTGAGGTTTGCGCCACATGATTCAAAAAAATCTGCCTGTTATTCATATCCTTACTACAAAGATGAAGTCATTTTGTGTGAAATCCACGGTTTGAGCCTGATTTGTCCCATTCAATCCTAAATACAGTTAAAAATAATCAGCCGCTCAATGCTATCAACGAAATCCGAAAACAAAGTGATATACCATGAAATTAAACCAATAAAATATCTGAAAACCCGCATCTCTTGATTTTAGTTTTCTAAAATATACTTGTTCTTCAAGCAATCCCTTTTTCGTAACTTTATAGTATCAAAAAAGCATCCTCATTATTTTTTATCTGGTAAATCACTAATCATGGCAACCATTCTTCCGGTTCTGGGAAAAGAGCCCCAATTTGGCAACAACTGTTTTATTGCACCCAATGCCACGATCGTGGGTGATGTGATTATGGGCGATGAGTGTAGTGTATGGTTTAATACGGTAATCAGGGGTGATGTCAACTATATTAAGATTGGAAACAAAGTAAACATACAGGATGGCGCCATTATACATTGCACCTATCAAAAAAATCCAACTGTAATCGGCAATAATGTTTCCATTGGTCACAATGCCCTGGTGCATGGATGTACCATTCACGACAATGTATTAGTAGGTATGGGGGCGATTGTAATGGATAAATGTGATATACATAGTAATTCAATCATTGCTGCAGGCGCTGTATTACTGGAAGGAACCGTAGTAGAAGCCGGAAGTATTTATGCAGGCGTTCCCGCTAAAAAGGTAAAAGATATTTCAAAAGATCTGATCAGTGGAGAAATCAACCGGATCGCAAACAATTATGTAAAATATGCTTCCTGGTTTGATGCATATAATGAAACACCGGTGAAATAATCGCCGGCGAGGGTAGCAGGCAACTTTACTAAATAGTATTCAATCAAATAAGATGAAATATTGTTTTTTATTTGTCTTAGCGATAGTAACCGTTTTTTCATCCTGCGGATTATTCCGTAGTTCCTATGGATGCCCTACCAACGGAAAGAATATTGGTGCAGAGCGTCTTTTATCAGGCGATGCCAAAGCCATCAAAGCGGCTAAGAAAGCTGGTCCATTCCTGGGGACAAAAAGTTTCTAATGATCCTTAATAATTTGTATCGTCCATTGTATCCAAAATGGTCAGATAGCTGATATATCTTTCTTCGGATACCGTACCTGCATTCACGGCTTTTTTTACGGCACAGTCTTTTTCGTTGATATGCATACAATTATTGAACTGGCAACCATTGATCAATACACGCATTTCAGGGAAATAATGAGATAGTTCCTGTTTGCTGATATCTACCAGACCAAATTCACGAACACCGGGTGTGTCTATAATACGACCTCCGTTTTCTAAATCAAACATTTCTGCAAAGGTGGTGGTATGCAAACCTTTGCCACTCCAGCCACTCACTTCCTGTGTCCGCAACTGAAATCCGGGAAATAGTGCATTGATAAAAGTAGACTTACCTACGCCACTATGTCCGCTTAACAATGTGGTTTTATTCTGCAACAGTGATTTCACTTCTGCGATCCCTTCATTTTTCTCTACGCTGGCAAGCACTACTTTATACCCTATATTTTCATAGATATTTTTAAGTAAAAGGAATTTCTCCATTTCCTTTTTCCGGTAGAGATCCGATTTATTGAATACAATAATCGCGGGTATATGATACGACTCACAGGAAACCAGGAACCTGTCCATAAACCCCTGCGAAGTCTTGGGTTCTTTTAAAGTGGCAAATAAAATACTCTGGTCAAGGTTAGAGGCTATGATATGATGCTGGTGTTTATTATGCGGAGAAACCCTTGCCACATAATTTCGGCGATCATAAATATGATCGATCATGGCAGACTCTTCCTGGATATCTTCAATTTCCATTTCTACCTCATCTCCTACTGCGATGGGGTTGGTGGAACTGATCTCATCTATTTTAAAAATTCCCTTAATGCGCGCATTATACAGTTTTCCGTTTGCGGCTTTTGCCACATACCAGGATCCTGTAGATTTATAGATACTCGCTTTCATTGGTGCGAAGATAATACTGTATTGACGTTTGGGGGAGGGAAAGATAGGGGGATGGGTTGCGGGTTTGGAGTTTGGCGTTTGGGGTTTTATATGGGTGATGAAAAGGAGGTTCCATTCTAAATTCAATATCTTTGTGGCTATGGCGAAATTTGCACACGATGAGATTGTTCCCTATCAACAGAGTGAACTGGAAAAAAAGGAGCAGGTAGCAAACATGTTTAACAGTATTGCTTACCGATATGATTTTCTGAATCGGTTTTTAAGCGTTGGCATTGACATACAATGGCGTAAAAAAGCCATCCGGCAATTAGAAAATCTACAACCCAAAAAAATACTGGATGTTGCTACCGGCACGGGGGATGTAGCCATTTTGACCTACCAGATGCTCAAACCCGAACAGATTATTGGAATTGATATCTCTGAAGGCATGCTTGATCTGGGTAAAAAGAAACTGGAGAAACTGAATCTCACTAACCATATTTCCTTACAAACCGGTGATAGCGAAGTGATTCTTTTTGAGGACAATCAATTTGATGCCATTACGGTTGCTTTTGGTGTTCGTAATTTTCAGAACCTGGTAAAAGGTCTGCAGGAAATGTATCGCGTACTGAAACCAGGCGGGAAACTGGTTGTACTCGAATTTTCAAAACCTACGCAAATCGGTTTTAAACAGATCTATAAATTCTACATGAATGTGGCAGCACCAGCTTTCGGAAAGCTATTTTCCAAAAACAGGGAAGCCTACCAATACCTGAATGATAGTGTACAAGCCTTCCCCGAAGGCCCCGCTTTCATAAATATTATGAAGGAGGCCGGATTTGCCGAAACCTATCTGAAAAGATTGAGTTTTGGCATCTGTACCATCTATTGCGGAACCAAATCTGCCCTTGTGTGAAAATTCGTGCATCTGTGGCAAAACTGATGATCACAGGTACCACAAAGTTGTTAAAACCCTTTTCACTCCAGCCAAAACTCGCAAACCCTTATTATATTGCACCTATTCAACCCTCAAAAATCATTAAATAGTCCTTTATTGCCCTGATTTCTACCCAAAGGCTTTACATTTATTTACCTAACTGATGGATAGTAAATTGACAAATTCAGGACTTCGTATATCCGGGAAGCAGCTATTATTGCTACCCCTTGTGATTGTTTTGTTCTGCACCGGCAAAGCCCAGGCACAAAATGATGTGGAAATTTATCGCCCTTACCATGATAACCTTGTCTATTATTTTGGCTTAACCCTTGGTTATAACAGCTCCTACCTGCATCTTTCCAAATCACAGAAATTTCTGCAAAGTGATAGTATTGTAGTTACTGAACCCGGCAGAAGCGGTGGCATTGCAATGGCGCTTTTGGCTACGGCACGTATGAATGATCATTTCCAATTCAGGATCAATCCGGGACTGATAATCGGAGGCGCAAAATATATATCCTATACCCTTAATAAACCCGCCCTTGGGGAAACTACTTTTCAGACACAAACACTTCCATCTACACTGGTAACATTTCCTTTTCAGATCAAGTTCAACTCCGACAGGATACAGAATTTCAGGACCTATATGATGGCAGGATTAAAGTATGATATTGATTTATCAAGCAATTCAGCCGCCCGGAGTGCAGACAATATGGTAAAACTGGGTAAATATGATTTCGGATATGAACTGGCCCTTGGATTTAATTTTTACCTCCCCTTTGTAACCATTTCTCCCGAAATTAAGATCAGTAATGGGCTTACCAACCTCTTAAAGTCGGACCCTACCCTGAAATACTCAAATGTATTTGACCAGATACTGTCCCGGATGGTATGCTTTTCCATTCATTTCGAAGACTAAGCCCTGCAAAGTTTCCGCTTTACTGATTCGTTTACTACAATAGAAAATATTAGCCCAATCCACACCAGTTCATCCCAAGATGTAATAAATTGCCTTCTATTCCCAGTTTAGCTAATATTTGAGCCTATGAAAGTGTATCTGATAAAAGACACCTGTATTGTTAATGAGGGACAAAGAATTTTTGGGGATGTATTGATCAAGAACGGACGTATTGAAAAAATTGGATCAGCTATTCAACCGGAAGGGAATTTCGTTGAGATCATTGGTAAAGACAAAATACTGGTACCGGGTGCCATTGACGACCAGGTTCATTTTCGGGAGCCCGGTCTAACGCATAAAGCCAATATTTATACGGAAGCTAAAGCGGCAGTAGCCGGAGGGGTTACTTCTTTTATGGAGATGCCCAATACCAATCCGCCAGCGTTTACCCATGAATTGCTGGAGGAAAAATATGAGATTGCTAAGCGGTCTTCCCTGGGTAATTATTCTTTTTATATGGGCACTTCCAATACAAACCTGGAAGAGGTGCTGAAAACCAATAAACGAAAAAATGATATCTGCGGGGTAAAAATATTCATGGGATCTTCTACCGGCAATTTGCTGGTAGATAATTCGTTGACGCTTGATAAAATTTTTGCCGGCTCAGAGTTATTGATTGCTACTCATTGTGAGGAAGAAAGTATCATCAAAGCAAATCTGCAGCAACTAAAACAGGTGAAAGCTATACTTGAGCCGTCAGATCACCCGATTATCCGAAACGAAGAAGCCTGTTTTGAGTCATCCTTTAAAGCGATCCAGTTTGCTAAAAAGCATAATAGTCGTTTACATATTCTTCATATCAGCACCGCTAAAGAGTTACAGTTATTCACGAATATGATTCCTTTGGAGGAAAAACGTATCACTGCTGAAGTATGTGTACATCATTTACATTTTACAAGTGATGATTATGCAAGATTGGGCAACCAGATAAAATGTAATCCGGCCATTAAAGCGCCTGAAAACAGGAAAGCATTATGGGAAGCTTTGCTGGATGACAGGCTCGACCTGATTGCCACCGATCATGCACCGCATACCTGGCAGGAGAAACAGGAAGATTATGAACATGCGCATGCAGGCTTACCCCTGGTGCAACATTCATTATCATTGATGTTACATTATGTAAATGAAGGAAAAATCTCTCTTGAAAAAACAGTAGAAAAAATGAGTCATGCGGTTGCCCGTTGTTTTCAGATAAAAGACAGGGGTTTTATCAGGGAAGGGTATTATGCAGACCTGGTGCTGGTGAATATGAATCAGCCCAATACGGTTTCGAAGGAAAATATATTATACAAATGTGGCTGGAGCCCATTAGAGGGCTTTCGTTTCCCGGCTTCTATCACACATACTTTTGTAAATGGGCACCTGGTTTATGGAAATGGGGTATTTGATGAATCACAGATGGGTCAAAGAATGCAATTTCAGAGATAAGATCAGCGATATCGGGTAAATACCTGGAAATTTTGATCAGAAAGGACCTAAATCGAAAAACAAAAAAATGCAAGTAGACAAAACTACCCTCGCCGATCTATCCATCTTTCATAGCGAGGAAGATCAGTCAGTATTTCATCACTTGAATTTTACCCAAACCAACGGGGGCCGAGAATACCTTCGGATTTTTCTTGGCAATCCACTTAATTCCATTTCAGAAATAAGAGATACCCAAAACACCATTCAACAATTAATGGCTGTTTCTGATCAGTGGACTACTACTGTGACGAATGGAACGATTATGGTGCTGGAAAAATTCTATGAAACCCAGGTGAATAATTTTTCACCTTATCCTACCCTATTCGGAAGCTATTGGTATAAGATTTTTAATGGCCCTGATTTTTCATTGATCAGGTATACAGTAGAGCATACGATTGACTTTGTAAATGGCTTACAATATATCGTTAGCCTGCTTCAGAAACAAACCTTAAGCAGGCAGTTGACAATCTGGGTTACCCGAATGGATATGTTGCTGAATAAACCCATGATCCTGGAATTATCAGCAGAAAAGAAGAAAGACCTGAGTCCGGTAAGTATTTTACGATATGGAGGATTCATCCGAAACCATTTTAAGGGTGCCGCATTTGAGCTCTTTGATATTTATTGCAAACTGGATGCCTATATAAGTATGGCCATTGCCTGCAAGAAATATGCATTCTGTTTTCCCGAGATAAAAGAATCAGAGGGCCCTTATATTATTGCGAAAGATCTTTATCATCCTTTACTGGAAATACCGGTAGCGTATGATCTGGGCCTATCAATTAACAATAATTTCCTTTTCCTGACGGGTGCAAATATGGCTGGCAAAAGTACTTTTATTAAAGCTGTGGGTATTGCTGCTTATCTGGCACACCTGGGTATGGGTGTTCCGGCAAAAAAGATGCAGTTAAGTTTTCTGGATGGATTATTAAGCAATATCCAGGTAGTAGATAATATTATCAAAGGGGAAAGTTTTTTCTTTAATGAAGTACAAAGAATTAAAAAAACGATCGAAAAAATAAGTGACGGAAAAAAATGGCTGATCCTGATTGATGAATTATTTAAAGGAACCAACCAACAGGACGCTGTAAAATGCAGTACAACAGTAATTGAAGGATTGCGCAAAATGAAGAATGCCTTGTTTGTACTCTCTACGCACCTTTATGAAATAGGAGATGATTTAAAAAAGTTTGACAATATTCAATTCCATTTTTTTGAAACATCTGTAGAAAACGACCAGCTGATCTTTAGTTATCAGCTAAAACCCGGTATCAGTAATGATAGATTAGGGTACCTGATTTTACGCAAAGAAGGAGTTGTTGATTTATTAGAGAAATTATAATTATCTTATTAGAGTTTTGCAAACTTTCCCCCAAAGTCCATTACTCTAGAATAGAGACAATCCTGTCATCTAAAATGTGAATGTGAACGATAAACGCTTTACTTAAGCCTGGCTAATTTTGAATTTGATTGCTAAGATAGTGACTGGATTGCAATAGAAATTGTTGCTTATTCAACTGAAAAATCATGAAATATATTTTCGTCCTTCTATTGTTACTAAAATTTAGTGGCGTTACCTCCCAAAATTTAAAATTTAGGGTTGAAGTAAATTATTCAGATGCAAGAAATGGCTATGGTTATTTTGATGGTTTAGGTATAAAATTGAAGCCCTTTAAAATTACTAATGGATATGGAGCATTTGAAGGTGAATCATTAAAAAGATATGATATCCCATTTGCTAAAATTTATTTTAGCAAAAAACCGTCGGAAGTAACTTATTATAATTTCAACATAAATGCTTTACAAAACCCCGTTATCGAATTTCTGGTTGATAGTTCTTTCATTACGATTCTTCGAACCTATAATAGGAAAGTTATAACAAGAATTGCTGGCGGGAAATTAAACAAGGATTTTAATACATATTTAGAAGAAGAAAATGCAATTAGTAATCGTTTAGATTCGCTTCAAAAAGAATCTGATCCATTATTAAATAACCAACTTATGTATACTTTTATAAATAGGGATAATCATCCTAATTATTTCATTCAGACACATCCTAGTTCACTATTATCACTCTATTACCTTAATAGATTATTTCCAACACCTAACCTAAACATTTACACTATTGACAGTCTCTTTTCCGCATTAGACTCTTCTATTAAATATTCTACTTACGGCATTAAAATAAAAAGAAAGGTTGATAGCTTAAAGGAGGATAATAAGAAGAGAATAAACAATAAAATATTAATTGGGTTTTCAGATTTTGAAAAAAATAATGAGAAACATTTTAATCTAAATGAATTACTTTCTGGACTAGTACTTTTGGAATTTGGAGCTTCCTGGTGTTCGCCTTGTAAAAGAAAAGAGTTAGAACTGTCTGATAATTACGATAGAATTATTGAAAATAAAATACAATTAATATCAGTATCCATTGACAATGATAAACTGAAATGGTTAGCAGATATTAAATCTCATAAAACCAAGTGGCTACAACTACATGATATAAATGGGAGCAATTCTGAAATAATGAAACTATTACGGGTTTTTACTATCCCTTTTAATCTGTTGCTTTATAATAATAAAATTCTTGGGTCGAATTTAACTGTACATCAATTAATGAATAAACAGTTTTTGAACAGCTTAATCGAAAACTCACAATAATCCCGTACCATTTACTATATTTATTTATACCTATTTTTATACCCCTTAAAAAATCTATTATGAGAAAGACCTGGTTACTAATCGTTGGACTTCTCTTTTTAATTGGGATTGAAATAGCTAAAGTATATTTTATTATGCCCTTTCCGGGCAGTCAGAAATCAAACTCGATAGATATCGCTTACTTCCTCCATAAGAATATCTGGTGGATGCGTATAATCGGAGTTGTTATCGTGATAGTTCCTTTTAGAAATTTACTTGCCAATGGAAAACTTTGGCAGAAAATCATTTTGGTAGCAGTCGTATTATTATATGGGTTCATTTATTACCTGTTCAATTTTCGATTTCTTGCCGATAAGATGTTTTATCAACCCAAACAAAAAACATTTGTGCAGGCATCTTTAGATACCACCCAAAAAGATAAACTGGTGATTGGTGTCGTGATCAATCATGAAGCAAAAGCTTACCCTATTGAAATCATTGGATATCATCACCAGGTACAGGATAGTTTGCAGCAACAGCCCATCATAGTAACTTATTGTACGGTTTGCAGAACGGGTAGGGTGTATAGTCCAATGGTAAACGGAAAACACGAACAATTCCGGTTGGTGGGCATGGACCATTTTAACGCTATGTTTGAAGATGCGAGCACCAAAAGCTGGTGGCAGCAGGCAACCGGTATGGCCATTACCGGAAAAATGAAAGGGTATCAGCTTACTGAAATTCCTTCTGTTCAGATGAGGTTGGGTGACTGGCTCAATGAATATCCGAATTCAACAGTATTACAGCCCGATAGCAATTTTAAAAAGAAATACGACAGTTTAAAAGGATATGATGAAGGCACCATAAAAGGAAGTCTGGAACATCGGGATACAGGATCCTGGAAGTTTAAATCATGGGTGGTGGGCATAAGCCTCAACGGAAAACAGAAAGCATATGACTGGAACGAATTGATAAAAGAAGGTATCATCAATGACAGTTTATCCGAAACACCTGTATTACTAACTGTTGAGCCGGGCAATAAAACATTTTATGTAGCCAACCGATATATTCATGGACAGAAGCTTGAGTTTATTCATGCGCCTACCGGTAATTTATTAGAAGATCTTCAAACACATTCTACCTGGAAATTAAATGGTGAAGCGATTGCCGGGCCATTATCCGGAAGTCATTTGGAAAGGATCCAGGCATACCAGGAATTCTGGCACTCCTGGAAGTATTTCCATCCTGCCACTACCAGTTATAGAAAACCCTGAAAATTCTAAAATCCAAAGATTATATTTATCCCGTTAAAGTTTACCATTCTTTTAAACGCTTTTTCCTAAATACTTAATATGAAACTAACTGTGCTTGCGATTGCTCTGCTGATCAGTTTATGCAATACTGCAAACGCTCAACCCCTGGTTTCAAAAGTATATTCATGGGAGACTAGTCCGGTTAAGTCTAATAAAACCGGAAGTAGTAAAAAAATATTTTCGGGTTCCGGTCTTACACTCGCCAAACATGAAATAAACGGAGTTAGCCTATTAAAGGGGAAATCCATTGTTTACAAAGCAGATGCGAACGGATATGAACGCTTTTTAATTATAAAGGATGGACCCGTAACGGTTTACCTGAATGATGAGGTTTCTGTTATTGACCGGGGTTCCATTGTATTGATTTTACCAGGAGATAAAGTAAGTGTTCAGAATGCCGGTGATGAAACAGCCGAATTTTATGAAATAAATTATCGTTCGATTGAGCCAGCCAATCACGAAAGAGGCAGGGATGCCGGCGCTTCATTTGTAATTAACTGGAATAAGCTGGTGGTAAAACCAACCACTAAAGGAAATACCCGACAAGTTACGGACCGGCAAACCACCATGCTGAATAACCTAAATATCCATGTAACACAACTAAATGCAGGTTTGAAAAGTCATGAGCCACATACCCATAAAAACGAAGAAATTATGCTCATGCTGGACGGAAATGCAGAAGTACAGATTGGAGCAGAGCATCAAAAAGCCAATGCAGGTGATCTTGTATTTCTGGGTTCAACCGTACTACATAATATTACCAATATCGGTAAAACTCCTTGTTTATATTATGCCATACAATGGAATTGATACAATATGCGTAACGAATCCTTACTAGTTAATAATCAAATTCTCGGGACAAAAATCAAGTATTAATACGCGTTTTCATTCTCTTACACTTAGTTATCTTTCTCCCCAATACAATAACCTGAAGATACTTTCTGCCGCTCTATCATTTTTGTACATAACCCAATGTTATGCTCGTAAAAACCTATGGCAGTGCTGTATATGGTGTAGAAGCCATTAATATTACCATTGAAGTAAATGTAAGTGCCGGACAAGGCTATCATATTGTTGGATTACCCGATAATGCAGTAAGGGAAAGTTTGCAAAGAACGGAGAGTGCCATTAAAACCAATGGCTTTCATATGCCCCGAACCAAAGTCATTGTGAACCTTGCTCCGGCTGATATCCGTAAAACCGGATCGGCATTTGATCTGCCTATCGCAATGGGCATCTTAGGTGCGAGTGAACAATTGTTTCAACCCGACCGCTTAAAAGATTATGTGATTATGGGTGAGTTGAGTCTGGATGGCGCTGTTCAATCCATCAAAGGCGCATTACCCATTGCCATACAAGCCCGGAAAGAAGGTTTTAAAGGATTAATCGTTCCCCTGGCAAATGCCAGAGAAGCAGGTATGGTAAATAGCCTGGAAGTATTTGGTGTGGGGCATCTTTCAGAACTGGTTTCGTTTTTTACTGATGAAAACAGCATGCAGCCCGTTATCGTAAACACAAGAGAGGAATTTTTCAATACCCAATATGAGTTTGATATTGATTTCAGTGAAGTGAAGGGACAGGAAAATATTAAGAGGGCCATGGAGATTTCGGCGGCAGGCGGACATAACGCTATATTAATAGGTCCGCCGGGTGCAGGGAAAACAATGCTGGCAAGGCGCTTACCAACCATATTACCGCCACTCAGTTTGCAGGAAGCATTGGAAACAACCAAAATACATAGCGTGGCAGGTAAATTACCTGAAAACAGTGCCTTGATTAATAAACGTCCTTTCCGTTCGCCTCACCATACAATTTCTGATGTTGCCCTGGTAGGTGGGGGTGGCACGCCGCAGCCGGGAGAAATCTCCCTTGCACATAATGGCGTTTTATTTTTAGATGAATTGCCCGAGTTCAAACGAACGGTTCTTGAAGTTATGCGGCAGCCCATGGAAGAAAGAAGGGTAACGATATCTCGTGCTAAAATGGCATTGGATTTTCCTGCAAATTTTATGCTCATTGCCTCAATGAATCCCTGTGCCTGCGGTTTTTATAATCATCCTGAAAAAGAATGTACCTGTCCGCCGGGTGCCGTTCAGAAATATTTGAATAAAGTATCCGGTCCTTTACTCGACAGGATTGATTTACATGTGGAAGTAACCCCTGTTGCATTTAGTGAACTGAGTAATCAAACCAATGGTGAAACTTCTGCCATCATTCGTGAAAGAGTGATAAAAGCAAGAGAGATACAGTCTATCCGTTACGAAGGGCAATCTGGTATTTATGCCAATGCCCAAATGAGCAGTAAGCAACTTCGCGAAATCTGTATCATTGGTGCCGCTGGCGAGGGTCTTTTAAAAAGAGCGATGGAGCGACTCAATCTCAGCGCCCGCGCCTATGACAGGATTTTAAAAGTCAGTCGCACCATTGCCGATCTCGCAGAAAGTGAAACCATTAAACCGGAACATTTAGCCGAAGCCATTCATTACCGAAGTTTGGATAGAGAGGGATGGGCGGGGTAGGCGATGTTGCTGGTCTCGCCGTTGTGGTCGCCTCATTGGCCGTTGTTGGTCGCCTGACCAACAACCACATAACACCACCATCATGATACACTTCACTCACCACCTCAAATTTATAACTCCTTGCCGTTGTTGGTCGCCTCATTTGCCGTTGTTGGTCGCCTGACCAACAACCAAATAACACAACCATCATGATACATTTCACACACTTCACCCAATTTATAACTATCACCAATCTAAATTGGTTACCCACACTCCAAAATAATTATCACAAAGAAATAATAATTGAGGGGCTTTCAAACCGCGTAAACAAAAAAAAGGTAACTATTTATGGATTTGTACTTATGCCTAATCACATGCATTTGATCTGGCAATTACATGATAACATTATAAAAGAACATTTTCAAAGAGATTTCTTGAAATTTACTGCCCGTAGTATACTACAATTTATGAGAATGCATGAAGATCCCTTACTTGAATCATTAAAAGTTTCTGCCCCAGATAGGCAATACCAGGTCTGGGAAAGAAATTCATTAAGTATTGATATTTATTCAGAAAAAATATTATTACAGAAATTAAATTACATACATAACAATCCTGTTCATCCTAAATGGAGATTGTCTGATTTCCCCGAAAATTATAAATATAGTAGCGCCTCATTTTATGAAACAGGGATTAGCGAATTTGACTGGCTTTCGCATTTTCGGGGTTAGTTGTTGGTCGGGCGACCAACAATGGCGAATATGGGCGACCAACAACGGCTAGGAGAAACTGCCTTTCATTTTATCCCATAATTCCTTTCTAACCCTTTTAAAAAGTACTTTATCGTATAGTGGAATAAATTTCCAGCATCCTTTATAATTAAATACCCATTTGAGCAGGTCGATAATTTTCTTTCGCTTCAATACACGAATGATATCCCGGTAAAAAATAGCTACTTCGGTTACTTTATTCTCATCGGCCAGTATCGCATTTTCGGGAAGAGGACCCGGAGTAAAGAAACGACTGACGGCTTTCGAAAAATCATGTCCTGTAAATCTGCCGGAAGGAAGCCAGAAATTAGGTCTGATATCAACTTCCAACAGGTAATATATTTCTTCTTGTGTCTGGTAAATAAACTGAATACTGGCAAAGCCATTGATACCGATATGCTTACCAATATTCCGAAGTTCTCCTTCCAGTCTTTTGCTGTTAAAATAATTTCGCTTGGTGGTAAAAGTGAATTTAGAATCAAAATACGTGGTTACCTCTCCGGCATTATATTCCACCAGCTCTCCGTTTCTGTATAAAGCTTCCACCCCAATATCCTTTCCGGTAATATATTCCTGGATAATAATATCGTATTCTTTGTTGGCTTTTTCCAGGTTTACCTGCAATTCATTTTCATTGTTACAAAACAAAATACCACCCCCACCCCAGCTGAGATCCTGTTTCAATAAGATCGGATACCTTAATTGTAATGAATGTGAATCAAATGGGGTTTTGTGATCGTATACAATGTATTTAGGACTGGTAATCCCATATTTTTCGCAAATCCTTGAAAGCCCGGCTTTGGATGCCAGTATATCACGGTTTTCAATTTTAGTAAGCGGCAATATTCTATAAAACAATTCTTCTGAATGGATTCTTTCATTCAATACATTCAGCAGTTTTTCATCTGCCGGTATAATCCAGTCATAAGCATCTGTCTTTCTCAGTGCCAGTTCGGTCAATTCTTTCACATAGGTATCGGTATCATCACTGCACTCGATCCAGTTATGATAATAACTATTAGAAATCAGCCAGGATTTTTTTGAACAAAATACGTCTACCGTACAGCCTCCTTTATTAAGAACGAAGGGAAGTTCCTGGAGTGTATCCCAGTTTTCCAGGCAGGCTACTAATACCTTTGCCATTGCAATAGAATAAGAGATGGATAATCCTGCAAAGTTACTGGTATTTAGCGGATCACTCAAATAAAGGACTTACTCAGAAAACCGATGTATTTTATCAATATTGCCCGGTTCCCAATAAAACCAGGGTGCAGGCTTCCTGTGGTTCGATTCCATTGGCTTTTACCAGTTCAGAAAACTCATCATTTTCTGTACCCGGATTAAAAATAACACGCTTAGGATGTATCGACAGTATATAATCATAATACTGCTTCTGTAATTGAGGGTTCAGGTATAGGGTTACCGTATCCACTTCTTTTTCATCAGGATGGGAAGTAATAATGGGGGTATCGCCTATATTTCCTTCCTGCTTTCCAATAGCAATCACCGGATGTCCATACTTCCTCAATTTTTCTACGGCCAGATAACTGTACCGCGAAGGGTTTTCGGTAGCACCCAATACTATGGTTTTCTTATTATGCATCGCCTTTTAATAATAGGAATGATTGGGTAAAATCTTGATTACCTACTTCCTGTTTGGCAATAAAGATACCATATTATCAATGATGCCTATTCCTGTAATCGCAAAAGCAAGTTCATACTGTTTATCCCTGATAAAATCTGTAATTTCAAGTTACCCTTAAAACCTATTTTCATGCGTACCCTAATCATCGCTATTTTATTTATGTTGATACAATCTCAGTTACCATCGCAGGAACGTATTTTTATATACCCTCCCGGAGTAGGCACCATTAAAGGGTTTGATACCACCGCTCCTTTTATAGATTACTATCCCTCTAAAAATACCTCCTCCCAAAAAACGGCTGTTATTATTTGTCCGGGTGGCTCTTACACACATCTTGCCTGGGATAAAGAAGGCGTGATACCGGCCCGGATTTTCAATGAAAACGGCATAGATGCTTTTGTACTGCGTTATCGTTTGAATAATGACAAACAAGAGGGGCACCGTTACCCAGACCAGTATAATGATGTAACAACGGCTATCCGGATAGTCCGTTCAAGAGGGAAGGAATGGGGCATTGACCCAGAAAAACTGGGCGTGATGGGCTTTTCGGCGGGGGGACATCTTGCTTCCACGGCAGCTACTTTATTACAAAAAGGCAACCCGGAATCAAAAAATCCTTTGGAACGAATAGATACGCGTCCTTCTTTCGCCATTCTTATCTACCCGGTAATTACCATGGATACCAGTTTTGGTCATCGCTACAGCAGAGAAATGCTTTTGGGCAAAAACCCTGATGCTGCCCTGGCAGATGCATTATCAACCGAAAAACGTGTGAGTGACGCTACCCCACCCGTTTTGCTGATTCATGCAGATGATGATAAAGCAGTTCCGCCCATGAATAGTATTGTATTTTATGCTTCTTTAAAAAAATTCATGGTCCCATCCTCTTTATTCATTTTTGATCATGGCGGACATGGATTTGGCACAGCACCAACAGACCAAGTATTAAATCAATGGCCAAAACTATGTTTGCAGTGGATGCAAAAGCTGGGTTTTCAATAATGAGTCTTTCATTAGTCTACGAAAAGCGCCTTATGATCGGGAATTTCCAAATAAAAACGGATCCTCACCCAAAAGAAAAAACGCGTTTGTAAAAAATTGAAAATACCCTAGTGTATACTTTGGGATAAGTTAAAAAAA
This sequence comes from uncultured Bacteroidota bacterium, assembly GCA_903913355.1. Lineage (GTDB taxonomy): Bacteria > Bacteroidota > Bacteroidia > Chitinophagales > Chitinophagaceae > Sediminibacterium. The sequence continues at coordinate 16,496 of CAIWKU010000373.1, forward strand.
TATTACCCGTGTTAAATGATGATATTTATGAAATATTTTTCTAACTTTCATTATACATCTATAACAAACTAAAAAAACCAATACCATCATGGCAAAAGCAAGTAAAAAAAAGGCAGCAAAAAAGCCGGTAAAAAAGGCAGCGCCTAAGAAAGCAGCCAAAAAAGCAGCACCTAAAAAAGCAGCAAAAAAGGCAGCAAAGAAAGTAGTTAAAAAAGCAGCGAAAAAAGTAGCTAAGAAAAAATCAGCTCCTAAAAAAGCGGCACCAAAGAAAAAAGCAGCACCTAAAAAAGCAGCAAAAAAAGTAGCGCCTAAGAAAAAGGTTGCCCCTAAAAAAGTTGCCAAGAAAGCGGCTCCCAAAAAAGCAGTAAAAAAAGCAGTACCTAAAAAAATAGCAAAACCTGCTCCTAAAAAAGCAGCACCTAAAAAGAAACCAGTCGCTAAAAAGCCAGTGCCA
>CAIWKU010000374.1 GCA_903913355.1 uncultured Bacteroidota bacterium
GATTTTAAAGAGCAGGAAAAAAAGGATAATGCAGCAATTGCAGAATTTTGTAAAGTGAATTATGGGGTAACATTTCAATTGATGCAGAAAACACATGTTGTGAAAGGAATCAATCAGGACCCTGTTTTTCAATGGCTTAGCGAGGCATCAAAAAACGGATGGTGTGAACAGGGACCAACATGGAATTTTAGTAAATACCTTGTAAACGAAGATGGGGTGTTGGTGGGGTTTTATTCACAGAATATTTCGCCGGATAAGATATTCAAATAGGGATTCATCCCTCGGCCCCTTTTATTTATAAAGAAGGGGAGATTACACAGGGCATTTTTCATGGTAATTAATCAACTCAATCGGTGTTCTCTCAATCATATACCCACTATAGGTTGCTTTTACTTCATCCAGTACAGCTTCTACTTCTTCAATGGTTTTCAAAGTAACCAGCCGATTCCGATAATCTTTGATGCCGGGTAACCCTTTCAAATAATTTGCATAATGTCTTCTCATTTCATTGATACCGGCAATAGGTCCTTTCCATTCAAGCGATTTGCGCAAATGTTTACGGCATACTTCAACTCTTTCTTCCAGAGTGGGAGGCGCCAATTGTTCACCTGTCGCAATAAAATGTTTGATTTCACGGAATATCCATGGATAACCAATCGCGGCGCGACCAATCATGATACCATCTATTCCAAAACGATTTTTGTAGTCCAGCGCTTTCTGGGCACTATCAATATCACCGTTTCCAAAAATGGGGATCTTAATTCGTGAATTATTTTTCACTTTGGCAATAAGTGTCCAATCTGCTTCTCCCTTATACATTTGTGAACGGGTACGGCCATGAATAGCAAGGGCTTTGATACCCGCATCCTGTAATCTTTCGGCAACCTCTTCAATATTTTTGCTATTCTCATCCCAGCCCAGTCTTGTTTTTACAGTTACGGGTAGTCGGGTACTTTTTACAACAGCTTCTGTTAAACGAACCATCAGGTCCACATCTTTAAGCACTCCTGCTCCCGCTCCTTTGGTTACCACTTTTTTCACCGGGCAGCCGAAATTAATATCTACCAGATCGGGGTTAACCGTTTCTACAATTTTGGCACTCATTGCCATAGCGTCCTCATCACCACCAAATATCTGAATGCCTACCGGGCGTTCGTAATCGAAAATATCCAGTTTCTGTCTGCTTTTAATGGCATCACGAATCAAACCTTCGCTACTGATGAACTCGGTGTACATCAGGTCTGCGCCATTATCTTTGCATACTGCACGAAATGGAGGATCACTCACATCTTCCATCGGTGCGAGCAACAGCGGGAAATCAGGTAATTGTATTTGATCTATTTTAACCATATTGTGCTTTCAGCGATTCGGAATGATTGCCACTTATACTTTACTGAACGGCTTTTCTCCAAAGAAGTTGCAAATTTACAATCTTATTTTTCATTCGCATGAACCAAAAGCAGTCTATTAATTACCCGCTACAATTCGCATTGCTGATTGGATTAATGGGTTTGTTTATGATTATCACCAGTTTCCTGGTTGCTTTTATAGGAAACCTGGTAATGCATGTACCTTATTTGCAGGTGCCAGACAGATTGAACAGACCTGAAAATGTAAATATCTCAAGAGTATTGAATACCCTGGCATCCGTGCTGGTTTTTATGCTACCAGCGCTGGTCTTGGCTAAACTATTGGGCAGACATCCCTTTCAGCAACTGGGTTTTAATACAAAAATGAGCAGTAAGCAATTATTACTGATAGTCATGATCACTTTTGCCAGCATGGTACTCAGTGGCGCATTGGGTGAATTAAATGAAAAAATTCCATTGCCTGCTAAATGGTTAGCACAGGCCAAATCGCTGGAAGAGTCCTACAAAACGGCTATGATGTCTATGGCCACCATGAAATCAACTGCAGACTACCTGATTTCGTTGTTAGTGCTTGCGTTTGCTCCGGCGTTGGTAGAAGAAATTTTATTTCGGGGTGGTTTTCAGCAGGTATTTATTGGCTGGACAAATAATAAATGGGCAGGAATTATATTAACCAGTATATTATTCAGCGCAATCCATTTTTCATACTTTGGATTCTTGCCCAGGGCTGCATTAGGTATCGTATTAGGGCTTTTGTTCTATTACAGTAAAAATATTTGGTTGAATATTCTTTTGCATTTTCTTAATAATGCATTTGTAGTTACCCAATTATATATTGTTTCGAGGCAAGGAAAATCAATTGAAAAGACAATGGATGAAAGCATGCCAATTTGGTGGGGATTGATTGCTTTTGCATTTTTGTATTTATTTATGAGTCAATTTAAAAAAGAGAGTTTGCAATTAGCAGGTGCTATTGAGCAGAATACGATAGATTCATATCCTGAAAAAAAGAACAATTAATGGAATCCTGGAAAAAAATTTACACTAGCCGAAACGCTGCAGAAGCCAGTATTATACAAGGCATGC
>CAIWKU010000375.1 GCA_903913355.1 uncultured Bacteroidota bacterium
ATAAAAAGCACAAAAAGAATCTGTTTCATACATCACTTTGAATGATGAAAGTATCTAATTTAGTGAATACTCCAGATGTTTTGCTTAGAACACCGGGTAAATTTATACGCTTATGATCAAAAAAATAGCATCGGTACTTGTTTGGATTTGTTGCTTTTCAGGAATACTGTCTGCACAGGAATTAACCAACACCAAAATATTAAAACAGGCAGCTGTTGATTATAAAATATCATTTGCCAATAATTATGCCAAAGCCCTTTCAATGGCCAAATCAAAAGGCTGGGCATTAACCATTACTTCAAGAGATGGGAGAAAAGGAATATTGATGGGAGTAGATGCTTTTGGTTTTCCAAAATATTATATTACCAATAACAATACCATTGCAGCAGCCACTACCCGTGCCAATCAATTATGGCCGGGTGGAGAAACCGGGTTGAATCTTTCCGGTAGTTCAAATAACATGAAAAATAAACTGGGTATCTGGGATGGTGGGTCTGTATTAGGTACCCATGTTGAGTTAACAGGAAGGGTTACCCAAAAGGATGTACCCACTTCAGTGAGTGATCATGCCACCCATGTGTCCGGAACCATGATTGCCAGCGGCGTTAATCCGATTGCCAAAGGAATGGCATTTGGAGCGCAGGGAATGATTGCGTATGATTTCAATAATGATATTTCTGAAATGTTTGGTGAAGCGCAGAATCTGGTTTTGTCCAACCACTCCTATTCAGTGATTTCCGGATGGAATTATAATAGTACCCAAAGCAGATGGGAATTCTATGGCAGACCGGGTGATACAGAAGATTATAAGTTTGGATATTATAGTACCGATGCCCAGTCATTAGATTCCATGGCGTATAATGCCCCCTATTACCTGATTGTAAAATCGGCCGGGAATAGTCATAGCGAAACCGGGCCTGCCGTTGGGCAACCCTATTTCCGATTAGATGCAACTGGGAATATGATATCTGCAGGAAACAGACCGGCGGGCATTAGTAGCAATGATGCGTACGATGTAATCAGTTGGGATATTGGTGCCAAAAATATTTTATCGGTAGGTGCAGTAAATGGTCTCCCATCAGGATATAACAGACCACAGGATGTAGTGATGAGTAGTTTCAGTAGCTGGGGACCAACCGATGATGGAAGAATAAAACCGGATGTGGTGGCAGATGGAGTAAACGTAACTTCTTCCAGTTCTAATAGCAATAGCAGTTATGAAACTTTAAGCGGAACTTCTATGTCTTCGCCAAATGCAACCGGTTCACTTTTTTTATTACAGGAATATTATTCGAAATTAAAAAATGGTACATTTCTACGTTCCGCTACCCTAAAAGGATTAGCCATTCATACTGCTGATGAAGCTGGTTTAAGTCCTGGTCCGGATTACCAGTTTGGCTGGGGTTTATTGGATGTAGAAAGAGCAGCTGCGGTAATTACAGCTGCGGTGCCTTCTAATAATGCAGCTACCAGTCAACACCAGTTATATGAAAATGTTTTAGCCAACGGACAAACCTATACTTTAACTGTAGTGGCATCCGGGAAAGGAGGGTTATCGGCAACTATCTGTTGGACAGATGTAAAAGGAAATGTTGACCTGGTAAACGTTTTGAACAATCGAACAAAGAACCTGGTAAATGATTTGGATATACGAATTACCAAAGGAAGCGGGGCATCGTTAAGAACCTATTATCCCTGGACATTGGATGTAAACAACCCATCTTTTGCTGCAGCCCGGGGTGATAACAATACAGATAATGTGGAAAGAATAGATATTGATAGTACAGTACCCGGACAAACCTATACGATCACCGTTTCACATAAAGGAACCTTGGTAAGAGGCTCACAAGCGTATTCATTAATTGTAAGTGGTGTTGGCGGCTCTGCCTATTGTAGTTCCAGTTCAGGTGGCGGGGGAGCAAGAATTGATAGTGTTAGTTTTAAAAATATTCAGGTAGGAAATTCAGTTGGTTCTAAAACCTATACAGACAATACTGCTTATATAGCAAATATTGAACCATCACAAACAGTGCCGATTAGTATAAAAGTGAGTACTGCAGATGCAACAACCAATAGTCGGATTGTAAAAGTATTTATTGATTTGAATAATAATGGAGTCTTTGATAGCTCAGAATTAATGGCAACCAGTGGTGTTTTGAGTTCTGCCGCACAGCTATACACTACCAATATAACGATACCCAGTGGGTTAACAGTAGGGAATATCAGTTTAATGCGAATCATCGTTCAGGAAACTTCTAACCCAACTGATATAGTGGCATGCGGTAGCTATGCCAAAGGAGAAACACAGGATTATCGGGTGAAAGTGGTAAGTCCATCCAATGATTTATCCATTAGCCAGATATTATCACCCTCAGGAGGGGATTGTGCGAATACCGCTGCCTATCTAACGATCATGATCAAGAATAATGGATCAGTTGATCAAAATACCTTACCCATTAGCGCAACAGTAACCACCGCCGGTAGCACGGTTGTAAATTTATCGGCCACCTATGCCGGAATTATTCCTGCTCAGTCAACAGCCACCTATACATTTCAAACACCATTTGCTCTAGCGGCTGGAACTACGTATAGCATTTCTGCGAGTGTAAACCTGGCAGCAGATCAGAATGCAGCTAATAACCAATTGGTTTCTACCATTGCGATTGCGCAAAAAGCAAGTAGTCCGGCTGCCAATGGCGAGATATGTAGTAATACGGCCATTTTAAAAGTGAGTAATCCGGATGCTTCCAATTATTATTGGTATTCCAGTTCCACCGGTAATACCCCTTTTGCAAGTGGCAGCGTAGTTAGCAGTACCGTAATTCCTGCTGATAAAACCTATTACCTGGCTAAAGAAGCAAAAACCAGTATTGGCCCGGTTAATAAATTAGTTTATCCAATTGGAGGTTACAATACTTTTGCCGGCAATTATGTAAAAATAAATAACTCTGTTCCATTAGTAATTGAAAGTGCGCGAATGTATATTGGTAATCCCGGTCAGTTAAGAATTACATTGGCAAATCTGGTATCAGAAGATGTAACTACCGGAAGCTATAGTTATCAACCATTGGCTGCAACTACCATAGATGTATTTGCCACCAACCCCAGTCCAACCAGGGGTGCCGTTAGTGGTAATCCGGCTTCTGATACTGGAGCTGTGTTTTTATTAAATTTACCAGTGAGTACTACAGGTGATCATATCCTGATTATGGAATGTATCAGCGGGCAGGGAAGATCTGATAGTGCTTCTATCTATCGAAATAATTCTATAACGGGTACTACTTACCCAATCAGTTTACCCAATATCATGTCGATAACCGGAAACAGTGCCCATACTGGAGGAGCTATTGAAGCGAATTACTATTATTTCTTTTATGATATGCATATTAATACAGGAGCCTGTGTAAGCGACAGGATAGCGGTAACAGCCGTTACAGCCCCTGTACCCGTTATCACCCAGCAGGCTGATTCTTTGGTAAGTTCCATTAGCGCAGGCAATCAATGGTACCTGAATGATACAGTCATCAACGGGGCATCCGCCAATCATTTTAAACCTACCAAATCAGGTAAGTATAAAGTAATTGTTACCGATAGTTATAATTGTTTACAAACATCCAATGTAATTGTATATGCGGTAACAGGAATAGCTGAGGTCCAGGCCGACCAGATCAAACTGAAGGCTTCACCCAATCCGAATAACGGTATATTTAATCTCTCTTTTGAGGTAACAGATAAAGCAGATCTGTCGATAGATATCTTGAATGCAGAGGGAAGAAAAGTATTTACCAGCAGCATTCCTGATTTTATTGGAAAATATTCAAATCAACTGACACTAGATGCGGCCGGTTCTGAAATGTATGTGATCAAGATACTGCACAATAAAAAATTGTATGTTAAGAAAATGATTATACAGCGGTAAATGTTTGGCTCGAATTTCAAAAAAAGAAACAAGTATTTATACCTAAAAAGGTGCCAGTTTATTGGCGCCTTTTTTATTAGGGTTAAAAGAGATGGAATAATTTGTTGACAAGTAAAAAAATATTTTACCTTCCTATGGGTGATTAATTGATTTTTTATATATCTTAGCCGGGCACTGTTTTTTGAACTAAGAGAAGAGTAAAATTATAAGGGCTTTTTGGGTAAAAAATCCTGTGGGCTGCATTGTAAGATCTTTGCCAGATCATTCAGATGCTTCACATTATAATGCGTAGGATATTTTTTACTTTCCACTTTGCCAATAAAGCCTACAGACATACCCAGTTCATAAGCCAAATCGGCTTGAGAGAGATTATTTTCGATTCTTTTCTCCCGTACACGTTCAATAACAAAAAAATCGATCTTGGTTTTCAATACTTTCCTATAAGTGAGTATAAAATTGGGGGTTTCACAGAGGCTCATCAATCACCCATAGGAAAGTATTTGTGTCTTATTAAATATGTTTTCAAAATATCTGATTGAGAATGACTTATAAAAAAAGGAAATACCAGCATATAAAACTTATTCAACTCTCAAAAGAGTTACAGCATAAGATTTTGTATTCGCTGATTGTGAAAGGCAATCATACATTCTCTTCACGGGCTGCCTCAATGGCCGTTACTAAAAATTTACGCCTGAAAAACCGTCTCAAAACCATTACTCCCGTGGGCAAAGCCCTGTGTTTATTAAAAACACAGTTTGCTAAAAAACCGAAGAATCCAGTATAACCCCGGGTGCTTTATCGTATTACCTTTTATTTCTTAACCAAAAATGCTAACTGCAATGACTCGTTTTTATTGCTTACTGATATTCCTTTGTCCTTTAGTAATCCTATCAGGACAAACTTTTCCAACCTATACCATCGAAGGGAAAATCATTTCTGCAAATGGGGGCAGCCCATTGGATGCCCATCTTACCCTTCTCCATAAATTTAATACTTTATCAGCATCAAAAGGAAGTTTTACACTGAAGCTTCTGGGTGCTGATACACTTACCATCAGCCATACTGGCTACCAGGTAAAAAAACTGCCTGTCTCTAATCTAACCCAATCGCCGCTGGTGATTATTCTATCCGAAAAAATACAAGAGTTGAAAGAAGTGGTTGTGTCAACAGGTTACCAGACAATTCCGAAAGAAAGAGCTACCGGATCATTCGTTTTGATCGACAGCAGCCTGATTAACCGGAGTGTGACAACCAATATTCTGAGCAGGCTGGACGGGGTAACCAGTGGTTTGGTTTTCAACAAAAATATACTTGCTTCCAACGAACAAATGGGTATCGCTATTCGTGGCAGAAATACCATTGATGAAAAAGTAAATGCAAACCCTTTGATCATTCTGGATAATTTTCCATACGAAGGAGACCTGTCGAATATAAACCCGAATGATGTTGAAAATATAACCGTATTAAAAGATGCTGCTGCTGCCAGTATCTGGGGTTCAAGAGCGGGTAATGGGGTGATTGTCATCACCACCCGAAAAGGGAAATACAATGAGCCTTTGAAACTAATCTTCAATTCAAATTTTACCATTAGCAATAAACCTGATCTGTTCTATCCAAGAAATTTTTTACCCGCATCGGGGTTTATTGACCTTGAACAGTTTCTGTTTAACAAGGGATTTTATGATAATAACCTTTCAAACACAACCAATTTTCCGGGACTCACACCGGTGATTGAAATTCTGGCAAAGAAAAGAAGCGGACAACTATCGGCAAGTGATGCTGATGCGCAAATTGCTGCCTTGCAAAAAACAGATGTAAGAAATGATTTTACAAAATATGTATACCAAAAAAGCTTTAACCAGCAATATTCTTTGCAAATGAGGGGTGGGAATAACACACATTCCTACATTGCTTCTCTTGGCTATGATAATAACAGAAACACATTGGTGAGAAATGGATATGACCGGCTTACCATTAATTTTCTGAATAGTTTCCGTCCACTGAAAAATCTGGAAATAACCGGGGGAGTTACTTATACAGAAACCAATACCCGCAATAATAATCAGGTTGCTTTTGGCAGTTTGAGTACTTCCCTTAATTATTCGGGAAATCCATATCCTTACGCCCAACTAGCTGATGGAGCCGGAAATGCATTACCGATTACCAAAACTCTTCGCGATAAGTATAAGGACAGCCTTACCAAACTCGGCTTCCTAGATTGGCAATACAGACCTCTTGATGAAATTCAATTATCGGATAACACCACTAAACTTAGTCATAGGCTGATACGTGCCATCATTAAATACAAGATTACATCTTATCTGGATATTCAGCTGGCATACCAAAACGAAAAACAGGTAAGTAACACGCGCAATTTTATGAGTGAGTCAACTTACTATGTACGGAACATGATCAATACATTCTATAATCCTTCTGGCGCCAATGACCTGCGCAAATACCCGGTACCACGAGGTGGAATTCTGGACCTGAGTAATGCCAATCTGGGCTCAGATAATATCAGATCGCAATTCAACCTTGATCGCTCATTCGGAAACAGCCATGCAGTTACTGCGATTGGCGGAACGGAACTCAAAGAAATCAGGACTGATGGTTTCTCAAGAAGGTCCTATGGCTATGATAATACATTTGGGACAGGTTTTTCCACCATTAACTATGACTCTACATTCAAAACAAATCCGTCTACGAATCAAAGAATTCAATCTACTTCTGCCGGAATAACCGGTACCACGAATCGCTTTGTTTCCTGGTTTGTAAATGCTGCATACAGTTATAAAAAAAGATATACCTTTTCGATCAGTGGTCGTCAGGATGGTGCCAATATTTTTGGCGTAAAAGCAGAGCAACAAATTACCCCTCTGGGCTCTGTTGGTTTCTCATGGAATATCAGTGATGAAAAATTTTATCACACAAAAGAATTGCCTTATCTGCGTGTAAGAGCTACTTATGGCTTTAATGGGAATGTGTATAATGCTTCTGCTTATCTCACTGGCTTGTATCAGTCAACCGGACTCAATAGCAATCGCTTTTTAACCGTATTGTCGCCCCCTAATCCTGAATTAAGATGGGAAAGGGTACGTAATATTAATCTGGGGCTTGATCTTAGGTTAATCAGGTCCATCCTCAGCGGCTCAATAGATGTTTATCAGAAAACGGGTTTGGACCTGATTGAAAGTGCACCACTCGCGCCTTCTACTGGTTTTACCAGCTTTAAAGGAAATGCTGCCAGTAACCAAACCAATGGCATTGACCTGATCCTGAATTCTAAAAACCTGGATGGTAAGTTCAAATGGACAACCAGTTTTTTATGGAATTACCAAAAAGATAAAGTACTTCATTTTGATACCAAGTACCTATCCACAACCCTGGCTAATTATAATGTAGGCATTTCCACCCAGGCAGCTTCCGGGTTATATGCAGTGGAAGGAAAATCATTATTCGGCATGTATAGCTATAAATGGGCCGGCCTTGATAAGACCAATGGCGACCCGCAGGGATACCTGAATGGTGCTGTGAGTAAGGATTATTTGTCCATTATGAGCAGTACACCGATTGATAGTCTTGTATATAGTGGCTCATCCAGACCCAGTATGTTTGGATCATTACTGAACACTTTTACCTGGAAAAATTTTAGTGTTTCCATCAATATCACTTATAAACTTGGGTATTATTTCAGAAAAAGTTCTACGGGATTAAATTACCAGGATGCTTTAAGTAATCCAACTATCAATGCTGATTATCTCTTGCGCTGGCAAAATCCGGGAGATGAATTAAAAACACAGGTTCCTTCTCTGGTATATCCCAATAATACCAACCGAAATGTTTTTTACCAGAATTCCGCGGCACTGGTTGAGAAAGCAGATCATATCCGACTACAGAATATTAATCTAAGCTACCAGCTTGATAAAACGCAATGGCACAAACTACCTTTTAGTAGTGTTCAGATTTATGTATTTGCCAATAACCTGGGTTTATTATGGAAAGCAAATAAAGCAGGTATTGATCCCGACTATACTGCTGCTTTTTCTATGCCAGACCCATCCAGTATTTCTATCGGTTGTAAAATCAATTTATAAACCCAAAATCAGTACTCATGAAAAATTATTATATCCTATTACTTTTATCCACTGTTCTGCTGTTTTCCTGCAAAAAATGGCTGGATATCAAATCCAATCTGTCTGATGTAACACCCGGAACATTGGAAGATTACCAGGCAATGGCAGATAATGATGCCATCATCAATACAGGCACCCCCGGGTTAGCCCTGAACAGCAGCGATAATTTTTATGTAACCTATACTACCTGGCAATCGCTGAATGCTACTGGCAGAAACTGTTATACCTGGACGGCAGAAGTTTATGAAGGTGCCAGTCCGCAAGACTGGTCATGGCCCTATAAATCCCTTGAAATGGCGAATATTATTTTAGAAGGTATTGCATCCATTCCGGTAACACAAACCAATCAGGCACAATGGAATAATGTAAAAGGATCCGCATTATTCATCAGGGCCATGGTATTCTATCATCTGGCACAAACTTTTGCGCCTTCGTATACTGCTTCCACTGCTCCTACTGATTTAGGTATCCCCCTGCGTTTAACAACAGATGTAAATATCCAGAGCACAAGGGCAAGTGTTGAACAAACATATCAGCAGATCATTGCTGATTTGACAGCCGCTGAAAACTTGTTACCGATTGTTGCGGCTTACCAGACAAGACCTTCTAAACCGGCACTGTATGGGTTGCTGGCAAAGACCTACCTGAATATGGGTAACTATACAAAAGCACAGGATTATGCCAATAAAGCATTAACGCTGTATAGTAGTTTGCTGGATTATAATGGTTTAACAGCTTCTTCAACAGCACCGCTTCCTGTTTATCCAAATAATACAGAAATCATTTATTATAGTACCTCGTTTTTACCCACAATTCTGTTGAATAATTCACCGATTACAGATTCGCTATTATATCAGTCGTATTCGGCTAATGATCTGCGTAAGACTGTTTGTTACCGGCTTAACACCAATCTGCCCATATTCAAAGGTTTTTATACCGGTAAAACCAATAGTTTTTTCTCAGGTATTGCTACCAATGAATTATACCTGATCCGGGCAGAAGCGAATGCCCGGTTAAACAATACGGCAGCAGCCCTGACTGATTTGAATACCTTACTTCAGAAAAGATGGAAAACAGGCAGTTTTATTCCTGTAACAGCGGTAACTGCAGATGATGCGCTGGCAAAAATTCTTACCGAAAGAAGAAAAGAACTGCCTTTTACAGGGAGTACCCGCTGGGAGGATTTGCGAAGACTGAATAAAGAACCAGCTTTTGCCAAAACCCTTACCCGCGTACTAAATAACCAAACCTATACTCTTTCTCCCAACGATCCAAAATACACATTACCCATACCAGATGATGAGATCAGGCTGAGTGGTATCAAACAAAATATTCGATAAACCTTCTACAAAATCATTACTCATGAAAATATATCTTACTATACTAACAAAATCCTTGCTATTTATCTTGTTGTTCACCCCCCTTCTATTGATAGCAGGGCAGAGACACAAGGCTAAAAATGAAATGATCATAGAAGGGAAAACAGACAGTGCGTATAAAGTTGATTTAGTAATTGCTTCAAAACTAATGGATTTGATAAATAAATTTTCAATTACCCGAAGCATCACAATAAAGGACGGCAGATTTTCATTTCATATTCCCGGATTGCAAGAGCCTACAAATACCCGGCTCATTTTCTATTATCCAAGTGGTAAAATGTTTGTACTAGAAAATTACCTGGTCGAGCCTGGCGATAGTGTTTATATTCAACAAACCAAAACGGCTGCAGCTTTCTTTGGCAGGAGTAGCCCAAGTTTTAACTGTCAATTTCAAATGAGTCAGTTTAAAATGCCAAATAGATTTTCTGCCAATGAGCAGGCAGATCTGTATAAAGAATGTGATACGCTAAACAAAATGGTAGATTCCTATTATCAATTAAAAAAAGCTGTTTTAGATGGATATGAAGGCAGGTTTAGTGAAACACTATATCGGTTATTACAAGCAGAAATTTATTATGAAAAAAGAAAAACAAATCTCGCCATTGCTAAATCTTATTTGTCATCTTCAAGAGATAGTATACAGAAATCATCGGTAATCAGCTACTATACAGATCATTATTTATCGGATCAGTTGGATACGACGAATTCAAACCTGAAAGTATATTCAAAATTCTATATCGAATATGTAGTGAATAAATCAGAGCTGGATTGTATGATCAGGCTCATGGAAAGTCCAACAACCCGTTTATCTCGTAGCGATATTAAAAATGCAGTTTATCATGAAATCGGTCAACAAGGCAATAGTTATTTAAAACAAAAGATAATTACCAGCTTTTTTGCCAAACAAATTGTTATTACAGACAGCCTTAATAAACAGATTGAAGAAACCATCAAAAAAATTACTGACCCTTCTTTATTTGAAATATTGACGATTATTCAAAGAAGAACCAAGGGTGCCAAAGCCTTCGAGTTTAGTTTGCCGGATAGTAAGGGAAATATAATCAACCTAACTGATTTCAGAGGAAAAGTTGTGGTATTGGATTGTTGGTATACCGGTTGCATTGCCTGTTCTGCTATGGCTTTGGTACTAAAACCTATTGCCCAAAAAAAAGATAGCAATGTGGTATTCATTACAATTTCTATAGACAAAGACAAAAAAATCTGGCTGGAGAGTCTGAAATCAGGGAAATATTCGTCTGATGATGAAATCAATTTGTATACAGAGGGAAATGGAGATAACACGGAAATTATGCGACATTATATGACTGGTGGTTATCCTCTTATCATAGTCATTGATCGATTTGGAAAAATTTTTGCGGTCAACCCTAAGCCAGATTATTTAGTAATGACTCTACAGGAAAAAATTACAAGCCTAGAAAAATCAATTGCCGAAGCAATCAAGCAGCAATAAATTCTACAAAAGGACTAAGCATTACATTTTTGTATTGTTTAGTCCTAATTAAATTCTGTACGCAATAATTCTTTTCAGATAGCCTAAGTACTCTATTACCCATACCAATAATGAGATCAGGTTTATTGACAGTAAACAAAATATTCGATAATTTTTTGAAGAAAAATCATTAATCATGAAAACATATCTTTCCATATTAACAAACCCCTTATTATTTATATTGTTTCTCTCACCTCTGCTATTGATGGCGGGGCAGAAAACTTCACGTAAAAATGAAATCATCATTGAGGGGAAGACAGACAGTGCGTATAAAGTTGATTTAGTGATTGCTTCAAAGCTAATGGACTTGATAAATAAATTTTCAACTTCCCGAAGCATCACAATAAAGGACGGCAGATTTTCATTTCATATTCCCGGGTTGCAAGAGCCTACAAATACCCGGCTCATTTTCTATTATTCAAGTGGCAAAAGGTTTGTACTAGATAATTACCTTGCTGAACCAGGGGATAGTGTTTATATCCAACAAACTAAAAAAGCTGCAGCTTTCTTTGGAAGGAGCAGCCAAAATTTTATCTGTCAATTTCAAATAAGTCAGATTAAAAGACCATCTGGAATTACCGATAGTGATAAGGCAGACTTGTATAAAGAAAGCGAAAAGAAAGTCAAAACAATAGATTCCTGTTATCAATTAAAAAAGGCTGTTTTGGATGGATATGAAGGCAGACTTAGTGAAAGAATGTACCGGTTATTACTAACCGAAATTTATTATGAAAAAAGACAATCCGAGTATACTCTTGCGAAATCATATTTGTCATCTTCAAGAGATAGTATTCAGAAATCAGCGGTAATCCGTTACTATACTGATCATTATTTATCAGATCAGCTGGATACGACTGTTTCGAATCTGAAATTGTATTCAAAATTCTATATAGAATATGTTTTGACTAAACTAGAACTGGATTGTATAACCAGATTCCTGCAAAACCCGGCTATCCGTTTATCTCGAAGTGATATTAAGAATGCAGTTTATCATGAAATCGTCCAACATCGCAACAATCTTTTAAAACAAAAGATACTTACCAGCTTTTTCGCTAAAAAAACTGTTATTACAGACAGTGTTAGTAAACAAATTGAAGAAACAGCTAAAAAAATTACGGACCCGGCATTATTAGAAATAATAACGATTATTCAAAGAAGAACCAAGGGTGCTAAAGCCTTCGAATTCAGTTTGCCGGATAGTAAGGGAAAGATAATCAGACTTACCGATTTCAGAGGAAAAGTAGTGGTGCTGGATTTCTGGTATACCGGATGCGGTGCCTGCCCGGGAATGGCTTCCGTAATAAAACCTATTGCCAAAAAAAAAGACAGCAATGTGGTATTCATTACAATTTCAATAGATAAAGACAAAAAAACATGGTTAGAAAGCTTGCAATCCGGAGAATATTCATCTGATGATGAAATTAATTTGTATACGGAAAATCAAGGAGATAAATCAGAAATCATTCGACACTATAGGATCCTTGGATATCCCATGGTTATAGTCATTACTCGTTTAGGTAAAATTTATGCAGTAGACCCATTATATGATTTTTTTATTATGTCAAAAATGGATAGAATTTCAAGCCTAGAAAAATCAATTGCTGACGCAATGAAAGAGGAATAAATTCTATAAAAGGACTAAGCATTAAATTTTTGTAATGCTTAGTCCTAATTACTCACTACGGATATACATACCTACCCATTGAGGAACTTGGATTAGGAGTTCCTGATTGATCCAGGTAAGTGCATGGCTCTAAAGGAAAC
>CAIWKU010000376.1 GCA_903913355.1 uncultured Bacteroidota bacterium
ATATTGTATACCTAGGCACTGGAGAAACAGAGTTTCGGGGGAATATTATGTAGGGCGATGGGGTATATAAATCTATCGATGGAGGTAAGACCTGGAAAAATATAGGTTTAAAAAATACACAATCTATCTCAAGAGTGCGTATTCATCCTACCAATCCTGATATCGTATATGTATCCGCATTAGGACATGCATTTGGACCAAACGAAGAAAGAGGCGTTTTCAAAACTATGGATGGCGGTAAAACATGGAAAAGAGTTTTATATAAAGGAGATAATGCAGGCGCAGAAGACCTGGTGATTGATCCCAATAACCCCGATATCATATTTGCTACCATTTGGCAGGTATACCGCACTCCTTATAAGATGTGGGCAGAAACCGGAGTCTCTGCTTTATATAAATCTGTGGATGGCGGTGAAACCTGGACAGATCTTACCAAAAATGAAGGAATGCCTAAAAGTCCGGTAGGCAAAATTGGCGTAACCGTTTCTCCTGTTAAACCGAATCGGGTTTGGGCCATTATTGAATCGAATGAGGGCGGACTATATCGTTCAGATGATGGTGGTAGTTCATGGAAAATAGTGAACAACGAGCGTAAATTAAGGCAAAGGGCTTTTTATTACTCCCGTATAGTAGCAGATACCAAAGACAGTAATACGATTTATGGATTAAATGTAAATTTCTATAAATCCACTGACGGTGGTATTAGTTTTAAAACAGAAATCAAGCCTCCACATGGAGATAACCATGATTTATGGATTGATCCGGAAAATCCAATGCGCATGGCAACATCCAATGATGGAGGAGGTACCATTTCTGTGAATGGAGGAAAAACCTGGACAGATGAAGATTTTCCAACGGCTCAATTATATCATATTACTACTACAACCGACTTCCCTTACCAGGTTGCAGGGGCGCAACAAGATAACAGTACAGTGGTAGTGCCTAGTGAAGACTATTGGTATAAGTCTCTCAATACAAATTCGATCAAACCAGGAATTGGCTTTGCCTATTCGATTGGTGGAGGCGAGAGTGGATATATTGCTCAGGACCCTAAGAACCCGGATATTTTTTATGCAGGAAGTCAGGGCGCTTTATTAACCAGGTTTAACCGGGCTAACGGAGAAATGCGTGATGTACAAGTATATCCCAGGTTCTTTTCCGGAGAAGAAGCAAAAGTATTGCCTGAAAGATGGCAGTGGACATATCCTATTGTTTTTTCACCGGTAGATCCGAAAAGATTATATACCTGCTCACAACATGTATGGATGACCACTAATGAAGGCCAAAGCTGGGAAAGAATCAGTCCGGATCTTACCTATGCTGATACCGCAACTTTAGGAATAAGTGGTGGATCTATCACCCGTGATATGAATGGTCCCGAAATTTATGCTACGGTATTTGCACTCGCTCCCTCTTATCAAAATGTAAATATCCTTTGGGCAGGATCTGATGATGGGTTGGTACATATTACAATGGATGGAGGAAAAACCTGGAAAAATATTACTCCTCCTGATATGCCAAAAAATACAAGGGTAAGTATCATCGAAGCCTCTCATTTTGCAGCAGGCACAGCTTATGTGGCTGCTAAAAGATATCAGATGGATGACAGAACGCCTTATATATGGAAGACCAACGATTATGGTGCACATTGGAAAAAAATTATCCAGGGCATTCGTGCCGATGATTATGTGCATGCAGTAAGAGAAGATATTACGCGTAAGGGATTACTATATGCCGGAACAGAACATGGGGTATGGGTTTCGTATGATGCCGGAGAATCCTGGCAAACTTTGCGACTCAACCTGCCTGATGTTCAAGTATCAGATATTGCGGTAACGGAAAAAGATATTGTAATCGGCACACATGGAAGATCCATGTATGTATTGGATGATGTATCTCCGATAAGAGATAAAGTTTCCGGATTAAAACCCTCTGCGCCTTATCTCTTCAAGCCCTATTATGCTGTCAGAAATGTTCAAAAAGCCGTTTTTCAATATTATCTACCTAAAGAAACGTCTGATCTTACGATTGAGATTTTTGGGAAAGATGGAAAACAGATTCAAAAATTTATAGGAGTGGCTCCCAAATCACCTAAAGACAGTAGTATTTCCGATGAAGATGAAGAGGATAGAAAAGCGCCTCCGCCAACCAGTAAAGCAGGCCTGAATAAATTTGAGTGGGATTTAAAATACCCTGCAGCTACTTCATTTAAAGGTATGATTCTCTGGGGTGCGAATAAAAATGCAGGCCCTTTGGCCCTACCTGGTATGTATATAATTAAATTGACCACTGCAGGTAAAATCCTAACAGATTCTTTTGAAATCAAACTCGATCCGAGAATCAAAGATGTTACAAGGGCTGATCTGGAAGAAAAATTTACACTGGCTATGCAAATCAGAGATCAAACCAGCAAAGCAAATGAAGCAGTAATACGAATCAGGGAAGTAAAAGAGAAAATAAACAAAGAAGGTATCTCTGAAAAAAACAAAGCACTGTTCACTCAATTAACCAATATAGAGGAAAACCTTTACCAGGTAAAAAATCAGAGTTCTCAGGATCCATTGAACTTTCCGATTAAATTAAACAACCGACTGGCAGCATTGGAAAGAGTGGTTGAATCAGGCGAGTATAAACCTACCAAAGGCTCTTATACTGTTTTTGCAGAATTGAAAAAGGAATTAGCTATACAATTGTCGCTTCTGGCAAAAACGCTTACCTCTAAAGAGGCTGCGAATTATCTGAGTGCAGACAAGAAATAATATCCAAATAAGGGTACTGAATACAATTCCGTACCCTTATTTAATTTGTATTAAGTCTGTTTTTGCAATGATTTCTTCCAATACTTTATACAATCTATCAAGGTCATCCTGGCTATTAAATGCATTCAGTGAATACCGTATGTATATATCATTCTCCTGTTTCATTACCGGTACTTCTATTTGATAATTCTCAAAAAGATGCTTTTGCAAAACAACCGGGTTCGAAGTAATTACCGGAATACTGATCATTTGACCGATAAACGCATCAGTAATCGGACTTATCGGATTAGACTGGAGTAATGTATAAAACCGCTCCGCATTTTTCTGTACCAACGCCCTGCACGCAGCCGCAATATCAGGCCAGTTGTTTTCTTTCATAAATGCTACCGCCTTGGGCACGGTTAAAAATGCAGAAAAATCCCGGGTACCCTGCATTTGATGATAATCTAAAAAACGGGAGTGGGAAGGGGTAGCACTTTCATACCCCCAACTGATCAACAGCGGATCGAATACATCCTGAAATTCCTTTTTAATATATAAAAATGAGCAGCCTTTGGGCGTCATCATCCACTTATGACAGGCTCCGGTATACATATCTGCACGAAGTTTGGAAAGGTCAACAGGTACATGACTGGGAGCGTGTGCTCCATCAACAATCGTAAGTAACCCTTTTTGTTTGGCAATTTCACAGATCTCTTCTACCGGTAATATTAACGCGGTTGCACTGGTAATATGGCTGATAAAAATCGCTTTTGTTTTACTGGTGAGACCTTTAAAAAAATCATCTATCAGTTTTTCTTTTGAAATTATCGGCAGACTAATGGGCTGCCTGATATATTTTGCCCCAGCTTTCTTACAATAATAATTCCATATCCTGTCGCAGGCACCATACTCTATATTAGTGCCAAGAATTTCATCGCCCGCTTGTAATGGAAAACTTTTAGCGATAATATTTACAGCATAGGATGGATTGGTAACAAATACGATATCATCTGGATTACACTGTATATATCCACCCAACGCTTCCCTGGATTGTTGTAAGTATTTTTGGCCATTTACTGTTATGTATTGAACAGGTTCGTATTCAAGCTCTAATTGCCATTTTTGATAATCCTCAAATACTGGTCTTGGACAGGCGCCAAAAGATCCAAAATTCAAATAAGTGATGTCTGGGTTGAGCAGAAACTGAGATTTGAGTGATGCGTTTTGCATAATAAATAGAATACGGTTTTGAATAATCAACTACCTGGTAATTTACCCGTTAACTGGCAGATATTTATCTGGATATATTTTCTCGATTTCGCCAATAATTTTACGCATCAAAGCAGCACATTGATCATACCTGTCCAACACTTCCTGGGGATTTGCTAACATGCTACAGATATTATATGCTTCATCATTTTTAATAAGAGAAAGAATATTAGAAGTGCTATCGGTTAGCCTCCTTTTATTTTTCAAAATATAATTGAATAGTTCCTTTTTTATTCCCAAATAAGCTTTCGTGCTGGCAAGTAAAGCTGGTATGCTTTCCTGATAGAGGTCCATAATATCGTTTTGCAATACTTTGTCTTCAATGTTCCCTATTTTACCGGAAGATTTAAACCCCTCAAATCTGCCATCATTCGGATTGAGCTCGGTAGTGTTGAATATATTATAAGCGTACTTCTGAACTGAATCGCGATTAAGCACTTCATTCATTTTTACTCCGGAAATATAACTAAATGCATGTTTCTGACCCAGATAGGATTTTTTGTCTTCTTCCATTTCTTTCAGGTCATGTGCCAGATCTTCCCGAAGACCCTGCATAAATTCTTTAACTTCTTTCTGCTCATGCTTATGCTCACTCCAGCTATGAAACCAGATCGAAAGTGTTACTGCAAATACAATGATCAGGATCTCAAGAACAAATTCCTGTAGCTTATGCAGAAAGGAATGCTCTTTACTATTCCAGATGGAATATATTTTTTTAGTGTGTTTGGCTACCTCTTCTTCTGCCATTAGGTTCTGGTTAAGGGATGATTGATTTAGCTAATATAAAATAAAATTATAGACTTATCTGCTAATTGAAAGATCCAGAAAGCGTTGCTTAGATGTATTGAATAATAAAGCCTTACCGTTTAGGGTAAGGCTTTACTGTTAATCGGGTTATTTATTTATACAACTCATTAAATAAAAATTTGAATGTTCCATGCGTCTGTGCCCTAAAAGTAATTTCCGGTCCGAATGCATACAACTTCCCTTCTCCAACTTTCGCTACAAATGCCGAAACCCCATCCTGTAAATATGCCTGTCCCCAGGCCCATCCACTGCGCAAGGGTTTATTATTTGGAAACCAGGCCAATGGTTTTACGATTCCTTTTGCATTGGCTTCGGGGGTAATTGTAAACACAGGACTTGCATCAAAATAAACATCTGTTTCAGCGTGCATACCCCATGTAGACTGGTCTGTAGTATCTACACTCACGCGCAAAACACTTCCGGGGATATAGAATTTTTCTCCAGGTAATTTCTTTTCCTGTCCATTCACCATTTCCACCAAGGCATCTTTTACCGGAACATGTAAATGGTATGCGAGATTGGTACTGCTTCCAATGGTAACAATATTACCACCGGCCTCAATAAATTTTTTAAGTTCAGGTATTGATTTCTCAGGAGAGATTCTTCCTAACCTCGCTCTGTATTCTTCCGGTACATCTTCCGGTTTTATTTCATTTCTTCCAAACCCGGTTCCTGCCGCTCTGGCTGCATTATTGTTTACGGTTACAGCAGGAATAGCTCCTCCAACAAAAATGATCACATCATATTTTGAACGCAAATTGCCTGTATCAATATCTTTGGCGTAAATAATATCTACAGGAAAATGGTATTGTTCCATAATATACCTAACCCAGCCTGATGACATTGACCCGCCATAATTATCCCAAACAGCTACTTTTGCTGAATTGATTTTCTGCAAAGATGCAGGCCGCTTATTAATTCCATTTGCGGTCACACCTGCTTCTGAGATTGCTTTTTCTATAATTGACTTTGTTTTGGGAGAAGCAGGAACAAAGAAGGATCCGATGGCAGCATCAGAGCCCTTGACAGAATCTGTCAAACGATATACTTCAATTCCGGCTTTTAGAAGATCATTGGCAACTGTAAAGGATTTGTTGGCCCTTGCATCAACCAGGTAACCCTTCGCATTTACTTCACCCTGTATTTTTCCACTTACATGCTGTAACTCGCCATAAGGAATCTTCTCAAAGGGTCCATCAAAATTTTCTAGTACCCGATCAAACTGTATACCCATGGTATATGCAAGTGTCCATCCTGCAGCATCATAAGGAGCAACAGGCGGGCCACCTGGATACAGAAAATCATTGGGGTGATCCTGTGGTTCAAACAGATCAATCACATGCGGTCTGAATGCCTGATTGGTTTTTACTATATAAGAACCTGCTGGATAATTTTTATTTCCTACTGTAAATGAACTGGTTGCTTTCTGTATAAGTATGCCCGTTCCAATCAATGCATTAATGAATCGGGTAGCCGTTGAAAAATCTTTTTGATCTGATGGAATAATATACCCCCTCGCATCTCTCAATCCCGGGTTTTTCATTACCGTATCATAAAATTTAACAGGAATAAAATTCTCTCCCCTAAGTGCCGTTGCTGCAGCATTGGCTGAATCGGTAATGGCGGCTCTTCTTGCCGGAGTGGCCGTTTTAGCTGATTCCTGGTATAATTCGTTTATCTCGTTAATTCTTTTAGGCGATAATGTCCAATAGTCTTTTTCACCTCTTTCGATCGAGTTTTTGCCCATCTTATAAATATTATACAATAGCTCATCATGGTATCGCTGGGCATAATTCAATACCGCATAATTCAGCGATACAGAATAATCAATAGAATTTTTAAAATACCATTTTTGTGGTGTTACCGGAAAAGGGGTTGCACCATTAGGTATCAGGCGTTGTGGTACCAGTGGAATATTGGAAGGTGTAGGACTTCCGATAATTTCTGTTAACAGCCCTACCATATTATGAAAATAGGTAGTTGTTCTCAAACCTCCATTATACCATGTTGAGTAAACCGATCCTGCACGTTCGGTATAACCGGGTTTGCCTTCTACATTTAATCGATTAATCATGGCGGCACCTACTGCATCAAGACTGGTTATTACCAGCGGATCAAAAACATAATTGAATGGGTCGCGATACGGCGGACCAGCAACAACAGATCCTGCGGGCCCGGCCTGGTGGTGATTGTACATGATCTGTGGGATCCATTCTACAAATAACTGTTTACAAATATTTTGTGTCTCTTTCAGATTCAACATATAGAAATCGCGATTATTATCATGACCCGCATATTTCTCATATAACCTCGGTAATTGATCCGTTGTTCTCTTCTCTTCTTTTGCCTGACGCATATACCAATTAGAAACCAGCTCTTGTCCATCCGGGTTGGCATGCGTCATTAATATAATTACCTGATCCAGTATCCGCAATGTTTCCGGATCCTTCCTGCTGATCAATTCATAAGCAGTCTGAATAAGCTGGTGCGCCCCTACTACTTCTGTAGCATGCAAGCCCCCATCAATCCAAACAATTGATTTTCCTTCGGCAGCCAATGCATGCGCCTGCTCGTCAGTCAGTCCTTCTGCATGAGCCAGTTTTTGGGATATTTCTTTATAGCGATCTAATTTTTTTAAATTCTCAGGTGAACTTACAATCAGCATCAATTGGGTTCTCCCTTCTTCTGTTTTTCCAATCTCAACCAGCTTTACTCTGTCTGAAGCTGCCGCCAATTTTCTGAAATAGGCTTCTGTTTGGGTATAATTGGCCAATTGGTAATTATCTCCAATAGAAAAACCAAAATGCTCTTTTGGCGTAGGGATATTTTGCGCAAATGATGAATTGGCAAAAAAGAAACAAAAGAAAATAAAGAATACAATGGGGCTTTTACGTAACATTAGCGGGTAGTTTGGTTGTATGGAATTGAAATTAGTAGGAATACTAAATGTAAATAATTTCCAGTCACGTTTTTAAAAAACGGGTCAAAAGGGAGTCAAAATCGGTACAATCTGCTGAATGCTGAGATATTTGAGAACTGTCTGAAAAGAATTACTTGGCCTTTTTCTGAAGATAATAATTAACAAAGTCAAGGAACGAAAGAACTTCCGTATCATTCTTTAGTTTATTCTTATTTTGCTTTACCCAGTCTTCCATAGCGCTATCCGGATGCACGATTTCATACACTGCTTCTTTATTAAGTACTTTCAGTGTATTTACCTCCGCATTATTTGTAAGTGCATAATAGGTTTTTGAAAAAAAGGAAGAAACAGATTTCCCGGCTAATGCATCATACGGGGCGGTTGTGATCAATGATTTTTTCATTTCCAGCAGCCGATACCTGCCATCATTTAATACCCGGTAATAGGCCAGACCCTTATTTCCAATAAAATCAGGGTATGCCTCAAATATAGATAACACTTTGGTGCTGTCTTCTCTTTGTAAAAAGACCAGTTTTTTTATAAGACTGCCATCTGTAACCAGCTCTGTACCGCTATTATCTAAATAGTGAATTTGATTTGTATAAAAATTGAGTTTTACACTTTTTAGTTTAACAATAGAGCCGCCACTTAAATATAAAAAAGCCGGAGCCCATTTATCATTCCAGAAAGGGCTTCCTTCAATATCTGCATAATTCATCAATTCGGCCTTCTTGGAACCAATAGCAGCAGGATCGTAAAATTTTACCCATCCAAAACTGGCACCTCCCTGTGACCCACTAACTACATCCAGTACCGCCTGTTGCCCATTTGCTGATAAAACGCCAATAAAAGAAAGAAAGAGAATCAAGAATACCTTCATATTGTTTTGTTTTGCATAATTAAGTTAACAAAAAGAAACAGTTTGATCTATTAATTTTTACTTAATCAGCAAAAACCCGCCAAATAAGCGGGTTTTGTTACGCTAATAAAATTGAGAAACTATTTGCTCCAATCAGTAAACTGATAAAGCATTAAGATGGCAGGAATATTTTAAATCTTTCAAAACAGTATTTAGTAAGCAGCTCTCTGTCATCGGGGTGAGAAATATTAATCAGTGACTGGGCTCGCTGACGCAGGTTTTTTCCAAATAAAAAAGTGCTGCCATATTCTGTAACCACATAGTGCACATGTCCACGGGTAGTTACTACACCCGCGCCTTGTTTAAGACAGGGTACAATGCGGGGAACTCCTTTAGCGGTTCGACTACTCAGGGCAATAATGGGTTTTCCCCCTTCACTTAGTGCAGCCCCGCGCATAAAATCCATCTGGCCACCGATACCACTAAATTGCATTTCTCCAATACTATCTGCACAAACCTGACCTGTCAGGTCAACTTCAATTGCACTATTGATAGCAATCACTTTGGGGTTACGGCGAATTACATGCGGATCATTTACATAATCAATATCCAGAAAGGAAAAAGCAGGGTTATCGTTCAGGTAATCATATAATTTCTGACTACCCACTGCAAATGACGTGACTGTTTTATTCGGGTGAATTTTTTTCTTTTTGTTATTGATCACATCAGTTTCTACCAGATCAATGATTCCATTACTCAACATTTCGGTATGCACACCCAGGTCACGATGCCCACTCAGGTATTTAAGTACCGCATCAGGAATGGTGCCAATACCCATTTGTATCGTACTTCCATCATCTATCAACTCGGCAACATTTTTACCAATGGTCATTTCTGTTTCACCTACTTTTTTTCCGTAATCTTCTTCATAAGCTTTGGCGGGATGATATACCATTTTTGCAAACCTGTCGGTATGTATCATTCCATCCCCATGGGTTCTGGGAAGATCCGGATTAACCAATGCGATTACTGTTTTCGCGCTATCTACGGCAGAGCGGGCAATATCTATGGAAAGACTGAGCGAGCAATATCCATGACTATCCGGAGGTGAAACATGTACGATGGCAACATCAATGGCCAGTATCTTTCTTTTAAACAGATCGGGAATATCACTTAAGAAAACCGGCACAAAATCCGCTCTTCCTTCTGATACAGCCTGACGAACAGAAGGTGAAACAAAAAGGGAATTTATGTGAAAGGCCGACTGGTAACCGGGCTTATCCAGTTCAATATCTCCTTTAAGGGTTATAGAAACCAGTTCTACATCTTTCAGCCTGTCTTTTTCCTTGGCCAACTCATGCAAAAGATATATCGGTGTACAACTTCCTCCATGAATAAATACACGCTGCCCACTTTCAATAACAGAGAGTGCTTCTTTTGCGGATACATAAGTAAAAGGGTGCGTCATTGGGTGTTTTTTTATTTTGCAAGATTGATTATTTTAAAAAAGCTAAACTATGAGATTGGTCATACAAAAAACTGATGCTCAATAGAAACAGGTAGCATATTCCTGTTTATCTCCCTTCTTTCAAAACTACCTGATTCTTATCTATACGCGTAATTATTACGTAACTTTATATCCGGGGCCTATCTGCAACTATCCGATAAACCCTTATTGCTAACTATCATTGTGTTTATGAAAAAGTTTATTCAGGTTTTGTTGGTTGCCGGTATCATGTTAATAGGTATTCTGGGCATAACCAACCCCGGACATAAACTATATAAAATGTTTGATGGTGTGGAAGGGAAACTGATTCACAATTATTTTATTTACTCCGTTTACCAACAGTATGCCAGCTTTACGGTAAGCAAAGATGGGAAGTCCAGGATTTACAGGAGATATATTGGTATTGCCATGGACTATTATGAAATCAGCCCCCTGGTTGAAAAAATAGAACCGCCTTCGCCAACACAGCCTGAATTGAAGTAATCTATTTCTAAAAAATAAAATCAGAAATATGCATTTTGATGTTGAAATTCTGCTTCGCTTTCTATTGGCAGCATTATGGGGCGGGATTGTTGGCTCTGAAAGACAATACAGAAGTAAGTCGGCCGGATTTCGTACCATGATCATGATATCTATGGGAGCCTGCTTTTTTACCATCATGTCTATCCAGATTGGAGGTCCTGGCAACCCCGACAGGATTGCTTCCAATATTGTTACAGGAATCGGATTTCTGGGTGCCGGTGTTATTTTTCGTGGTGAGAACAGAATCAATGGTATTACCACAGCAGCTACCATCTGGGCGGTTGCAGCAGTAGGTATGGGTATAGGAGCTGGTTACTATTTCCCTGCCGCAAGTGCTTCTATTCTTATTCTCTTTGTGCTGGCTGTTTTACCCTATTTTGAAAATATCATCGAAAGACTAAATCAGTCGAAAGTGTATTCTATTGCCTGTCCTTTTTCAGAAAACACGACTACCCGCTATGAAGAAATTCTGAAAACCCATAGGCTTAGATATAAACTGACCAAACAGCTGAAAGAAAATTCCCTAATTTCCATTACCTGGGAAACGGAAGGACACGCCAAAAGCCACGAATCCTTTATTGCTGAAATGATGAAGGATGGTTTCTTAGAAAAATTCGAGTATGTGTAGTAAGTAAATTCCAGTATAGAAATTCCCGTAATCAGCAATGATTTACAAAACCTCAGAAAACTTCACCCAAATTGGCAAAAATTCCTTGTGAACCATGTAGCCCCCATCCATAATCTAATGCAATAAACGTTTTTGAAAATTTATTCAACTTAACCCTGATTCCTAAACCGTACCCGGGTAAAACGGTTTGAAACTGTTTACTTACCGGTTCGGTATAACTCTGTGCATTCAAAAAAACGACTGCACCAAACATCCGGTTCCTGCTGATATTCATCCGGTATTCAGATTCACCATATATCAGGTTCTGTCCACGAAATCGTCCTTGTATATACCCCCTGCCCATATTCAAATAGGTATCGCTGGCTGTACTTGCCAGATTCAAATACGGTGCTTTACCCGTGATATTAAACCAGTCATAAGTCCAAAAAGCCAAGGTATTCTTTGATCCTTCTGGAAAATGAATATATTTTCTGGCATCTATCAATAATGATTGCCAGTTTTGATCGCTGCCTAAAAAGGTAAAATTATTCCTGAGTACAACGTTCGCATAATAGCCCGGTTGAGGATTAATTGAATTTCTTCGGGTATCGTACAAAAAATTAAGCGTAATTCCTGAAGCAACTGATTTTTTTGAGAATCCATATTTCTGAAAATCAGTAACCACTCCAGTAGGGGGATCTACTTCCTGTATATTCCAATAATAATCCAGATCATACCCCATACCCAGATAAAGATCTGGTGAAATTACTTTCATATATGCCTGATACAATCTGACATAGTTATAATCAATCGTATATTGATTAGCAACAGTTGTCATTCCGCCAAGTCCATAGGTAGATTGTGGAAATTTTTCGTAATGCCAGTCAGTAAGGATATTGGCCTTATTACCTTTGGTCCAAATACTTCCTTCAATAGGAACAAAAAATTGTTTTTTCTGTGTATAGTTTATACTTGTAAGAAAGCTGGAAATATTTTCATCAGACCGATCGCTTGTATAAAAAGCAGTATTGGCTACGATTTCAGCAGCAAATCCTGTTTGTAAAGTGTATTGTGCGGCTGGTAATACTGAAGTATGAAACTTACCAATCCTGGATTCGCCGGCATCGGTTCTCGGTGGCGCATGGGGCCTGATTACTTTTTGAATGATATCGAGCAGATCTATTTCATTTCCTTTTATGAGACTATCCGCAGCAATTTTGCTCAAGGAGTCCTTTGAAATGTTTGATTGAGCATTTGTTTCAAAAAATGAACCCACTAAAAAAAAGAAACATGTTAGATATTTCAATGTGACTGTCTTGTATAAGATTATAAGATGCAATGTAACTTTTGCTTTGCTATCAAAAAAGAGTTAATGGTATTTTAAGCCAAAGTGAAATTTTAAATAGTCAATCTCATCATTTCTAATGAGAAATGAGTATAGTTTAAAAGGATAATTGAGTAAATTTTTCGATTTTTTTGGGTGGCCAGTAATCATAAGGAAGCAAAGTGGCCATGGTTTCCCACCATGCCCAGAATTTTCGTGTTTTTAAATCATGTGCTCCAAAATAAAAACCATTATACAATACAGAAATTGTATGCTGATTCCATAAGGATATTTCAGATACAGGGTGCTCATCAAACCGATGTTCCCTCGAAATCCGTTTATATTCCAGAGGTGCTTTTTTGAGTAAATAGGTTACCTGTAAAGAGTCTTTAAAATACATTCCCGCCGTTGAAGAATCAATTGCAAAACCGATACTGTCTGCCGGCACAATGGCAAAACTGATAATAGAATCGGGTTGTAGTAATGCTTTTTTATATACGGAAGTAGAGTCTATCAGTTTTGTAGAATCAATTACCTGCTGCCCTTTCAATACCTGCCATTTACTAACTGTTTGTACAATTGTATCCGGATTGGCTTTGAATATTTGTCTCGCCTTCTCTTTTATACTGTTTTGAACTTTTGCAAGGCTTCTCATTTCAAAACCCTGTTTTTCCAACTGATTGGTAAAAAATGTTCTCATAAAATGCATGACAGACCCTTCATAAACATCTTTCCTTCTTTCCTGCCATTTTCGGATTTTGGCGCCTGATTTGCCCTGCGACATATCCTTAAAAAGTGGATAACCATTTAGCACCAAAATATGCGTATTATAATCATACTCAAATTCCTCCATTTGATATTGAATGGTATATCCCAAAGATTCATTCACAATTACCAGTGGACTGTTCGCAAATGCGTTTAGGGTATTGCTATGACTACTTTTTCGAAATCGGATGACTTCCGGATTGGTTAGTGTGCAGCCTGTAGAATAAAAAGAAGTGCCAATAAAATTATCAAGAAAAAACTGTCCGTATTTTTCCCAACCACCTTTCTCAATTGGGTCTAGTACAAGGTCGGGAAGTCCGGCGGTTTGTGGTTTCAGAAGAATCGTCATATCCCCTGAAATCTTATCCGAACGCATCAGTTGCGTGTACGTTCCAAAACCTACTAAAGAAACAATCAGCTCAAAACGACCTTGTGGTATTCTTTTTAGTCGGAATCGCCCGTCTGCATCTGTTGTTACGCCAAAAGAAGTATGACTCAAAAAAACCGCTGCTAGTGGAACTGGCTCTTTGGTATCTGCATTGATCACTTTTCCAGAAATCGTGTATTGAGATTGAGCTGAAAAAGCGTAAACAAATAAAAGCAAAAACAAGCAAGTTCGTTTCATGTTATTTCCACTCTTGGTTTTTAAAAGATAAGAAAAACATCTATTTCCGGTATACAGATAGAAAAATAAAGTAGTTCTTTAACAGAATAGAGAAATTATTTTCCTTTTCCCTCAGTCGGTTACAGGAAATCATAAACATAATATTTTATCACATCTTCCAAAAAATCAGTCGAATATCCTAAATTACTTCCATGTCAACCCCTACCTTAAAACGCACCCTTACTCCCGCATTACTTTGGGGACTGGGCGTGGGTTATGTAATATCCGGGATGTATTTTGGCTGGAACCTCGGACTTGAAAAAGGCGGTGTTTATGGTATGGCCATCGCCACATTTTTTGTAATCATTCTGTATACCTGTTTTAGTTTTTCATATGCTGAGCTTGCCTGCGCCATTCCTAAAGCAGGAGGTGCTTATGATTATGCGGAAAAAGCTTTTAAAAAGGACCTGGGTTTTATTGCCGGAATCGCACAAATCATTGAATTTGTATTTGCACCTCCTGCCATTGCCATTGCCATTGGCACGTATTTCAATCTGGCTTTTCCGCAAATACCCGTTATTGCCGGAGCCATAATGGTGTATTTGTTTTTTACGGCATTAAATATTTACGGAGTAAAAGCGGCAGCTGGTTTCGAATTAGCTGTCACCATTTTAGCAGTTGGGGAACTACTCTTATTTGCAGGATTAACATTACCTCATTTTTCTACTACACAGTTTGTCCATAATGCATTCCCACATGGCTGGGCTGGGGCTTTTGCTGCATTACCCTTTGCCATCTGGTTCTTTCTGGGAATAGAAGGCGTGGCCAATGTTGCCGAAGAAAGCCTGAATCCACAAAAAGATATTGTAAAAGGATTTGGTTGGGCCATCCTCACTTTGGTAATTCTTTGTTTATTGGTATTCATCGCTTCAATAGGTGTTGGTGGATGGGAGAATATCGTTTACCTGAAAAACGGCGAAAGCTCCGATTCTCCGCTGCCATTGGCGCTCGGCAAATTATTTTCTCCCGATCATGTATATTATAAATTGCTGATTGGGATCGGTTTATTTGGATTAATCGCTTCTTTTCATGGATTGCTCTTAGCAAGCGGAAGAGCCAGTTTTGAATTTGGCAAAATTGGCAATGCTCCAAAACTATTGGGCGCTATTCATCGGAAATTTCAAACACCCGCCAATGCGTTAATCTGCAATGCGGTATTGGGGATAATCATTGTATGTACTGGCAGAACAGCTGAAATCATTGTTCTCTCTGTATTTGGTGCAGTTACCCTGTATATAATTTCTATGCTTTCGCTTATCCGACTTAGAAAAAATGAACCAACCCTAACACGCCCTTTTCGGGTTCCCTTCTATCCGTTTACTCCCATCATTGCATTGGTACTGGCCATATTGTCTTTAACAGCCCTATGTTATTACAACGCTTTTCTGGCCATTTTATATTTTGGCTTATTGACAATTTTTTACCTGGCATTTAAATTATTCAAACGATGAATACTCAGTCTATCTTCAATTATGTAAAACAACATCCTTCCGGGAGGGTTAAGATTGCGGTATCGGATATTGATGGAGTACTTAGGGGAAAGTATATTTCTGCCGAAAAGTTTTTATCAGTTGCCGAAACAGATATGGGTTTTTGTGATGTGGTATTCGGATGGGACATGAACGATGCTGCTTATGATAATGCCAGTTATACCGGATGGCACACAGGCTATCCGGATGCAAAATTGAAAATCATTCTCAGCAGTTTCCGTAAAATACCCTGGGAAAATGATACTCCCTTTTTTCTGGGTGAATTCATTGATGCAAAAGGAAATCCACTGGCTATCTGCCCCAGACAGGTATTACAAAAAGTAATCGCACAAGCTTCCAAAGCCGGATACAACGCAAAGTTCTCTCAGGAATTTGAATGGTTTAATTTTGCAGAAACCTCTCATTCCTTTGCAGACAAAGGAGGCAGAAACCTTACCCCGCTTACACCCGGCATGTTTGGGTATTCCATATTACGCAGCACAGAACGAAATGATTTTTTTTCGGACCTTTTTGATCTCCTGAAAAAATTTGATATCCCGTTAGAAGGCCTGCATACTGAAACCGGTCCCGGTGTGTATGAAGCGGCTATAGCTTTTGGAGATATCCTCAGCTCCGCAGACAGGGCCGTTCTTTTTAAAACAGCAGTGAAAGAAATAGCCGGCCTAAACGGAATCATGGCCACATTCATGGCAAAATTCAGCGAGAATCTACCAGGATGTAGTGGGCATGTTCACCAATCTTTATGGGATAAGCGTTCCCAAAATAACCTGTTTCATGATGCGAAGGATAAACAAAGGATGAGTCCATTAATGAAGAATTATCTGGCCGGGCAATTGCATTGCCTACCACATATTCTACCCATGGTGGCCCCAACCATTAATTCGTATAAGCGTTTGGTGGAGGGTGCATGGGCTCCTACTACTGTTACTTGGGGTTTAGACAACCGAACTGTTGCTTTACGTGCGCTAACAGAAGGGAAAAAATCATGTCGGCTTGAAACCCGTGTAGTAGGTAGTGACACCAACCCCTATCTGGCCATGGCTGCTTGTTTAGCCGCCGGTTTGTATGGGATCCGAAAAAAATTAACACTCAAACAACCTGCAACAGCAGGTAATGGATACCAGGATCTATCAAATGGTCGGTTTCCAAAAAGTTTGGATGAAGCTACCCAGTTGATGAAAACATCTGCCATTGCAAAAGAATTATTCGGCGAGGTTTTTGTACAACATTTTACCCAAACCCGTGAATGGGAGGTAAAGCAGTTTGCCAAAGTAGTTACTGACTGGGAGCTAAAACGTTACTTTGAAATAATATAAACTTCTTTCTGATTGCTTGTCATATCCTTTTTTTGCGCTTAGGTTTGTATGAGCGTTATCCTGTCATTATTTGATAGTTAGGTCAGGATGCTAACTGTTTGCCACTAGAAACACCAGTTATTGATTAAACACATTATTGATTATGCCTGTTTCACAATTTAATTTTCCAACGATTATCCGTTTTGGTGCGGGTGCTGTAGAGGAACTACCTGCTTATTTAAAAACCAATCAGTTACAAAAACCCTTGATTGTTACAGATCCTACTATTGCAGGATTGTCTTTCTTTAAAAAAATTGTAACGGATCTTTCTGCGAAAGGATTTTTAGTAACTGTATTTCACGATACTCATAAGAACCCGGTTAAATCTGATGTATATAAAGGAACAGAGGTCTTCGATTTTTCAAAATCGGACTGTATCATAGGTATTGGGGGAGGCGCAGCGATTGATGTGGCCAGGGCAATTTTGTTACGTATCAATCACCGTGAAGATCTTTTCAAATATGACGACCTGATTGGCGGTGATATCTATGTTACGAATGAAGTGCCGCATTTTATTACCATTCCTACTACTGCGGGAACAGGAAGTGAAGTAGGCAGGTCGGCGATTATTGCTGATGATGACACCCATCAGAAAAAAATATTGTTCTCTCCAAAATTGCTAGCTAAAATTGTTTTTGCGGATCCTTTACTTACCATGGACCTGCCTCCATTTATCACTGCTGCTACAGGTATGGATGCCCTAACACATAATATGGAAGCATTTCTCGCAAAAAATTATCATCCGATTTGTGATGGCATTGCCCTTGAAGGAATCCGACTAATAGCGGGCTCATTAGAACAGGCCGTGAATGCCCCAACTATCTCCTCACGTTCAGATATGTTACTTGCTTCGATGATGGGGGCGATTGCGTTTCAGAAAGGATTGGGTGTAGTTCATTCTCTGGCACATCCTATGTCTGCATTGCTGGATACACACCATGGTTTAGCCAATGCCGTGAACCTTCCATATGGTATGCGCTTTAATATTAGCGGGTCAGAAGAAAAATTTGTAAGAATCGCACGTGCATTGGAGTTGAAAAATGAAAGCGGCGAGGGCGTTGTGGAATATCTTTTTGATCTGAACTCGCGCGTTCATATACCTAATAAACTAAGCGAAGTGGGTGTTGAATCAAAACATATTGAAACACTCGCAGATCTTGCATTTGCAGATTTTGCGCATCCCAATAACCCTAAGCCGGTAACGCGTGCTGATTTTAAAACACTTTACGAATCTGCACTATAAATCATGACAAAAAAAATAACCATAGGTATTACAGCATCAGAATCGAGATTTCAAAATTATCTTGACTGGATTCAGGGAGACAATGCAAATATTGAATTGATTACCCTTTCCTATGAAACACAGAATACAGATGATGTAAAAAGATGCCAGGGTATTCTGTTATCTGGTGGTGTAGATATAACACCCGCTTTTTATAATAGCCAGAGAATCCGCTATCCGAATATGCCCAAAGAATGGAATAAGGAAAGAGATATTTTTGAAATGAAGGTTCTTCAGCTATCTATCGAAAACCAATTACCAATACTCGCTATCTGTCGCGGATTGCAATTACTCAATACTTTTCTGGGCGGAACACTGATTCCTGATTTGGAAGAATCGGGCAAACAAGATCACAAAAGAAAAGAGGATAAAGATGGTCTTCACACTATTACTATTGCTGAAAATAGTTTGCTGTTTTCAATTACCGGTAGTTTATCCGGAGAAGTGAATAGTGCACACCACCAGGCCATTGACCTGGTTTCAGATAGCCTGGTAGTAAATGCGGTTTCAACGGATGGTGTTATTGAAGGCGTTGAATGGAAAGACCCTGACAATAAATCTCCACTGCTGGGTGTGCAATGGCATCCCGAAAGAATGGATGATAAAAAAACAAATCCTCTTTCTGAAAATATCCTTAGCTGGTTTTTATCAGAAGCAAATCAATAACTGTATGAAAATTTTTAATCCGGCTACAGCTGAACTGATTACTACACTTGAGGCAGATACGGCAGAAAGTCTCTCTGAAAAAATACGCTTGCTTCGTCTTGGTCAAAAAGAATGGTCGGCCACCGATCTGGCTGTCAGGATTACCATCCTTCAGCGGTATGCCCTGCTGCTTTCCAAAAATATCGAAGCGCTCTCTGCGATCTTAAGTTCTGAAACAGGCAAACCTTTACAACAATCGGTTAATGAGATCAAGGGAGCCTGTGCAAGAATTGACTGGCTTACTGCTAACGCAGAAAAATATTTACGCCCGGAATGGATGGTTGAAGAGGGAGGCACTAAGGAAAAAATCGTTTATGAACCCTTGGGAGTAGTGGCTAATATCTCTGCCTGGAATTATCCTTATCTGGTGGGTACTAATGTTTTTATACCCGCATTATTGGCAGGGAATGCTGTGTTATATAAACCTTCAGAACTAGCCAGTCTTACCGGTTTACAGATTCAAAAATATTTACACGAAGCAGGTGTTCCGGCAAATGTATTTCAGGCAGGGATTGGTGCAGGAGATCTGGGAGAAATGATTTTAGAAGAAAAGCTGGACGGATATTTTTTCACCGGTTCTTATAAAACCGGTAAGCATATTTATGAGAAAGTGAGTAAATATATGGTGCCCTGCGGACTGGAACTAGGTGGTAAAGACCCTTTATATGTAACAGATGATATTACCGATATTGCCGCTGTTGCAGCCGGTACTGCTGATGGCGCGTTTTATAATAATGGACAGAGTTGTTGTTCGGTAGAACGTATTTATGTACATGAAAAAGTATACGATGCCTATCTGGATGCATTTCTAAAAGAAGTGGCTTCTTATCAGATAGGTTTGCCAACCGAAGAAAATGTATATATCGCTGCACTTACCAGAAAGGAGCAGGTACAGCTCTTAATGGCACAGGTAGCAGATGCAGTAAACAAGGGGGCTTCGGTTGCCTTGGGGGGTAAACAACTAAACAGGGCTGGCAATTATTTTGCGCCTACCGTGCTGGTAAATGTGACACATGATATGGAGGTTATGAAAGAAGAATCTTTCGGACCCATTATCGGAATCATGAAAGTTAGCGGTGATGAGGAAGCCGTCCGGCTCATGAACGATACGGAATATGGACTAACCGCTTCCGTTTATTCCAATAACCAGTCAAGGGCTGCCCGGATTGAGGAGCAACTAAATGTGGGTACAGTTTACTGGAATTGTTGTGACAGAGTTAGCGCTGCCCTACCCTGGAGCGGAAGAAAACATAGTGGATTTGGCAGTACTTTATCTCACGCCGGATTACGGGTATTTACCCGGCCCAAAGCCTGGCATCTAAGAGGCTAATAGGTAATTTAGATATGTATTTACGATAATATTTTTCATATTAATTATTTATTAACTATTTTCCTTTTACTGGCTTTTGGGTTACTTTTTTATAAAAAATGGTATAAAGGGGAACTATTACGTGTAAAATGATACAAAAAACATACTACAAAACGAAAGATTACGCAAAAATCAAATTTTCTTTCACTGTTGAAAATGCCAGTAGCATCGATATTTTTGGTCTGAATGGAGACTGGAAAACCCCGATTTCACTCAGTAAAAAGAAAGATGGCAGCTTTAGCGCCGATGTATCCTTACCCAAAGATTCCCGCCACGAGTTCAAATACCTGGTAAATAGTACAGAATGGTTTAATGATCCATCTGCTGATGGAGAGAGCCAGAATGAGTTTGGCGGAACCAATAGCGTGCTCAGCATCTAAAAATTATCGTTACTAATTTTTGTCTCTTAGCATTTTCTGAAAACTTCTGATCAGGCTAAGGGGCATTCTTATGCCTGTCAACGTCTGGAATCTGCGATTTTAAAAAAAATCCTATTTTTGGTCCGCAAGAGTTCATCCATAACAAGATCTTCCAGTTCAATTTACCGCCAATGAGCAGTGTATCCGTGCCCGGGTTATAATTCATCCCGGCCATTCCCGACATCATAATTACAACAGACTGGCTGTTGTAATAACTGCTTATTTCATCATCTAACTATTTTCTCATGACTACTTATCCAAACGATAAGCGTTCCCGAAATATATTGTCCTATTTCAAAGAATCCCTGAACAGCGAACACCAGGACTTTACACAAGGGAGCATACAAAAAGCCATATTCATGCTGGCCGTTCCCATGATCCTGGAAATGTGTATGGAATCTGTTTTTGCGGTGGTAGATATCTTTTTTGTAACCAAACTGGGTGCCAATGCAACGGCAACCGTTGGCTTAACAGAATCTATCCTAAGTATTTTATATTCTCTCGCTTTTGGTTTAAGTATGGCAGCATCGGCCATGGTAGCCAGAAGAGTAGGGGAAAAGAATTATTCCGACGCGGCAAAATCCGGCGCACAAGCCATTTTTCTGGCAGGGATCATTAGTCTGGTCATTAGCCTGATAGGAATATTTTTCTCAGATAAGTTACTGGCATTAATGGGTGCCAATGCAGCCATCCTTTCTATCGGAAGTTCTTATGCAAAAATTATGCTTACCGGAAATATCGTGATCATGCTCTTGTTCCTGATCAACGGTATATTTCGCGGAGCGGGTGATGCTGCTATTGCCATGCGTAGTTTATGGGTGGCCAATCTTTGTAATATCATTCTTTGTCCCATTATGATTCATTTTTATGGATTACCCGGCGCAGCCATTGCCACTACTATTGGCAGAGGCACAGGCGTCTGTTACCAGGTATATCATTTGTACAATAAAAAAGGAATTATCAATATTCTTCGCCGCTATTTTATACCTAACCCTATTATCCTGAAATCTTTATTGAATATTGCTTCTACTGCCACGCTTCAGTTTCTGATTGGTTCCGCCAGTTGGATTGCAATGGCCAGAATCATTTCGGGTTTTGGCAGCAATGCGATTGCGGGATATACCATTGCGATTCGTTTACTGATCTTTTTTCTGATGCCTGCATGGGGATTGAGCAATGCAGCGGCTACCTTGGTTGGACAAAACCTGGGCGCCCATCAACCCGAGCGTGCAGAAAAATCGGTATGGACAACCGCTAAATACAATGCGATTTTTATGGGTTGTGTGTCTTTACTTTTTATTACTTCTGCCGAATTTTTTGTGGGATTATTGACAAGCAATACAGAAGTAATCAAAACAGCGGTGATTGCCTTACGCATTGTAAGTTGCGGATATATTTTTTATGGGGTGGGTATGGTGATGATGAACGCATTCAATGGTGCCGGAGATAGCAAAACACCTACCTGGATCAATCTGTTTTGGTTCTGGATATTTCAGATTCCTTTTGCGTATCTGTTAAGTGGCTATACCAGTCTCGGCTCTACGGGTGTATTTGTGGCGATAGTAGTAACCGAAACATGTATAACCATCAGCAGTGTTATCCTGTTTAAAAAAGCAAAATGGAAAACGGTGAAAGTATAATCATTTGAGTTCCCCTTTTGTATAGAAAGCATAAAAATCCGTTGATTCAACCGGATGCCATACCCTGTTTCCACTTACATTTGTATTTAATCAATTAGAATGCCTGTATTACCCAAACCTGATTACCAACCACCTTCCTGGCAGTTTAATGCGCATATACAAACGATTTATCCGAGTGTTATGCGGAAAATTAAATTCGCGTATGACAGAAGAGAAAGACTAGACCTGCCGGATGGCGATTTTGTTGATCTGGATTGGAAACAACACAAAGGCAATAACCGGAAACTGGTTATCATTACCCATGGTCTGGAAGGAGATTCGAACCGACATTATGTAGTGGGTACTGCAAAAGTGTTTTTTCAAAATGGATATGATGCCTTAGGATGGAATTGCAGAAGTTGCAGTGGCGAGATCAATCGTCTGGCTCGCTTTTATCATCATGGCGATACGAGCGATCTCAGGAAAGTGATTGATCATGCAATTCATACATACGGATATGAAGAGATCGTATTAGTAGGCTATAGTATGGGAGGTAGTTTGAGTTTGCGGGTATTAGGAGAAGATCCTTTATCGGTTCCTGCCCAAATCAAAAAAGCCATTGCCTTTTCTGTTCCCTGCGATTTATTATCGAGTGTTCAGTTATTATCAAAGCCCCATAACACCTTATATAATGCACGATTCCTTCGAAAACTAGGCAAAAAGATAAAAGAGAAAGAAAAAAAATTCCCCGGCCAAATCAGTGCAGAAGGGTATGATAAAATCAAACATTTCCTGGATTTTGATAATCGCTATTCTGCCCCCTTGCATGGTTTTACAGATGCAATTGATTTTTATACCCAGGCCAGCGTAAAACCTTTTCTCAAAAATATTCGGGTGCCTTCTTTATTGGTACAGGCATTGAATGATACGTTTCTGTCGGAGGAATGTATCTGTTACGAAGAGGCAGAAAACAATCCATTTCTTTTTTTGGAGACACCCGAGAAAGGAGCGCATTGCGGATTTATGCTGCCCGGCAGCGAATTCTCCTGGGCCGAATTGAGGGCCCTGGATTTTGCTATCAGCTAACTCGTATTCGGGTTTCAAATCAGCAACCTTTCTCAATTCCGTTCTTTATCGAAATAGGCAATGGCCATTTTAATATCTCCATAACTGATATTATCCGGAAGATTATCTTTTAGGTTTCTTAGACCCATTCTTCCAAAGCGTTCAACTGCCTGCTTAATCAGTTGCTGCTTTTCTGGTGATACCATGGTATCAATATCCAATTCTCCGGTTCCAATATAATAACTCAAATGCGACTCGATTGTATTCAAAGACAATTGTCTTTCTGTTGCAATATCTAACATGGATTTACCTTCCCTGTATAAATCATAACTAAGCCGCTTAGTATCCGAAGCGCGCTCCTTAGGGGCGGGACCGCGCTTTACAATCTTTTTTGTTTGCTTGAATTCGATGCGTGTTCCGATACCTCTCTCCATACAAAACTCCTGTATGATCTCTAAAAAGGGGCGCCCATATTTCTCAATTTTAAAAGCACCAAACCCGGATATTTTTGGCAGATCATCTGCCGTAAGCGGAAGATAGGTGGCCAGATCGAGTAAAGTACTATCACTAAAAATCAGATACGCCGGTACATTTTCTTCATGTGCTATTCTGTTACGCAACTTCTTCAGGTTTTCAAACAAATCCTTTTCATACGCATGCTGCTGGTAAATAACAGGCTCTTTCACAATATTCACCTGAACAGGGGCCGACAGGTATACTTTCTCTCCTTTGAATAATACGCCATCGCTTTTTGCTGTTAATTGCAAAACCGGAAACTCTGTATCGGTTGGCTGCAGATAACCATATTGCACCAGCTCCTTTACATAATGTAACCACTCTTCTTTGGGCTTGTCTTTACCAATACCATACACCGATAACTGTTTATGCGATTCCCTTATTTTCTCACTATTACTTCCTCTCAAGATATCTACTATATAGCGCATCCCGAATCCCTGTTTGATTCGATATACCGCACTTAATATTTTCTGGGCAATAATGGTGCAATCTTCTAAATCCTCCGGCTTACTCAAACAGGTATCACAGCTTCCACAATAGTCCGGGGCATCTTCTCCAAAATAATTGAGCAGGTATTTTCTGCGGCATTTTTTGGTTTCGCAAAACTGTACCATCTGGTCCAGTTTTTTCAGTAGAATTTTTGTCTGCTCCGGATTATCTTCTACCTGAGCAAACCCTTTTAGTTTCATCACATCTCCCGCACCAAAAAATAAAACAGCTTCACTATGCAAACCATCACGCCCGGCTCTTCCCGTTTCCTGGTAATAGCCTTCCATGTTCTTGGGCAAATCGGCATGAATTACAAAACGTACATTACTCTTATTGATGCCCATCCCAAATGCAATGGTAGCCACCATGATTCGGATATCATCTTTCAAAAATTTATCCTGTCGCTCATCTCTTACCAACTTGTCCAATCCGGCATGATAGGCTTCTGCTAGAAATCCATCCGCTTTCAGATCATTTGCCAGTTTATCGGTAGCAGCCCTGCTCAAACAATAAATAATACCGCTGTCTTCAGCATGTTCAGAAAGATACTCGGTAATGGCTTCGTAATATCCCCGCTTAGGTTTTACATAATAATAAATATTGGGGCGGTTAAAGCTATTTTCAAAAACACGATACTGTGTCAGATGAAGCTGCTGAATAATATCATTTCTCGTAAGCGAATCTGCCGTTGCGGTTAATGCGATTAATGGGATAGCAGGAAAAAAATCTTTTAATTGACTCAAGCCACGGTACTCCGGTCTGAAATCATGCCCCCACTGACTAATACAATGCGCTTCATCAATCGCAAAAAGCGAAACCTTTATCTCCTGTAGAAACCGAAGAAACTGCATATCTTCTGCAATCAGTCTTTCCGGTGCCAAGTATAATAACTTAAGTTCATTTCTTCTCAACTGCCCCAATATAAAAGATTGCTCTCCTCCGGATTGGGTACTATTCAAAAATGCAGCACTTACACCACTTAATACCAAGGCATCTACCTGGTCTTTCATTAACGCGATCAATGGACTAACCACGATCGTAACCCCCGGTAAACATAATGCGGGAACCTGGTAACAAAGACTTTTTCCTCCGCCGGTAGGCATTAATACAACGGCATCTTTGCCGCTTAATAAATGCGTGATGATCTCTTCCTGGTTATGCCTGAATTCGGTATAGCCAAAAACAGATTCGAGTATATGATGTGGTGATTGACTGCTTCTCATGCCCTGATAATCTCTTACAAACCCTTGCTTTTGATAAAAGCACAATATACCCCGGTTCTTGTATTTACAAACAGGTATTTACACGCAATATTAGGAGGAAATAATTCAAAGGTTCCGCAAGAATTGCAGATAGTAAAATTAGAGAATCGTTTTATCCATTTTCGACATCCGAACCGTTTTCTCTCTTCGGATCGTTTCTGTTCCTTCTGTCGGAAAATCTTCGGCCTGTAATGCTATGCGTCGGGTAATATCATTCAGGGAGGAAAGTCGCTGAACCGTATAGGGTATGGTGTCCAGTCCCGAAACAAATTTTAATATATATGTATAGATCCCTACGATATTACCAGCCAGGATGGTGTTTCCCATTACCCGATGTGTCAATACCAGTGAAATCGCAATGATTCCCATTACCATAAATTCCATGATCCCAAAATTCCAGGCTTCCTGGTCACTGATCCGGATCTGCCAGTGTCGCAGGTTATTAAAATGTTTGAAGATGGCTTTTTTATCGCCCGATGAAATGATATCTACCTGCTGTTCCAGTTCATCATTCTTGAGCCGGTTCAATCGTTTCATTCTTTTTCCATAGATATAACTGATGCCCATTACCGGAAGTAAAATGGCCAGACATAATAATACCACCGACCGGTCATAGAAATACAATAACACGATGGAGCCCAGCAAATTGTATAATGCCTCAATTACATACACCAGATCAAACTCAAGAAAATCAACAAACTCCCGAGCCAGTGTAGAGTGTGCACTTAGTTTAGATACTTCCGATTTATCAATTCTGCGTGATAAAAAACGGGTTACCAAAGACGTATAAATGGCCGAATAGGTTCTGGTATCATAGCGATGTCGCAATGTACCTACAATCAACCATGCCAGATGTACGCCGGATAATACAATCAATCCGCGATAGCTTCCTTTTATCAGGTCATTGATTGCTTCTCCCAGAAAAAATGGGCGCAATAAAGATCCAAGCATCTCTAAAGAAAACAATACATAAGTAATCACCAGCTGGGTGCGGTGCTTTTGCATTAGTTTTCGTATGATCTCAAATCTTGACATAAGGGAAGCAGTTCCTGTTTATTCTGATGGCAATTTTAGTGCAAGGTCTAACCCAAGTAATGGATTGCACAAATATTTAACAGTCCCCGAATTGTTAAGGGAGGAGTAAGTTAACCTATTAAAAAGGGAGCTTCGTTTAAGAAATGGTAAAGATTTCCCGGGCAGTTACAGAATTGCCTGTTTTTCCGGTGATAAGTCCTCTACAACCCGGCGCCCCACAGCGGCATTGGAAGGGTTCCATATGTTCATCCAGAAAACTTGCATAATCAAGTGTCAGTTCCTCACCGGGCTGTATCGGCCTTAACGCTATCACATTCAATCCGTTATACCCGGTATTGGGCTCACAGCAATGGTTTTGCGGTGCCCAGGCCGATGGGTCATTATCCCAAAGCAGGAATACTTCATTGCTTAACGGGTAGGCATATCGACGAAATACCTGTTTTTCGGCCTCAGACCAGTTTTCTTCTACAAAACGGCGGGTAACCAGTCTTTGTGCCATTTGTTCCCCGTGGAACAGGATTTCGCCGGCAGCGATTGCCTTTTTGGCATAAATACCATAACCGGCAATGGCGTTTCCACGCATTATATATTTTTTTTGTACCCGCTCGTGACGGGCAATTCCTTCTGCAATCATGTGTCGTAAAAAGTCGGCCTGACCAATTCCATCCTGTTGCAATATATAATCGGCTGATCCTTCGTATCCATCACTATAAAAAACCGAGCAGGTAAAATTGATCTCCAGAAAATACAATTCTCCTTTTGCATTCATCCTGAAATCGAGACGGCCATAACCCACCCCATTAAACGCAGTAAAGATTTTTTGTGCAGATTGACGTAATAGATTGTCGATTACCGGATCATTACAGGGAATATTCGCATCGGGATGTAATTCGGAAGTTTTCAGCGAATAGGTTTTAAAATGAAACCCTTCCGGGAAAATATATTCAATGGGTTTAAATGCAGTTACCGTTTTACCATCTGCATTGGCAGCCACCAAAACAGTAAATTCTCTTCCATCTATATATTCTTCCGCAAGCAGCTGGTCGTAATTTTCCAGTAAAGCATTTACTTTGGCCAATAGTTCTTCCTGGGTATGCACCAGGGATTGATCATCTATTCCCAAACTATCTCCCGCTTTGGCTGGTTTTATAAAAACAGGGAATGATAAAAGAGAAACTACGGCATTAATATCTTCTGTTTTTTCAATCAATACATACGCCGGTGTTTTTACGCCTTCGCAATACGCAACATATTTCATCAGCTCTTTCGGAGGGTCGTATAACAGCATAGAAGGCCCGGTATACGGCAGGCCCAATAATTCTAAGGTATAGATCACATCAATAGAAGGCACTTCCCATTCCAGATAGCCTTCGCAAAGGTTTACAAAAATATCATAGCCCTTATGCTGTAGTGCTTTTAATTGCTTGTAGGTAGTTAATTTATTGAGTGAGATATGGTCTACCTGGTGTTCGGGTAAAAGTGCAGAAAGATTACGCGGAGGATCGTAGTATTGGTAATCAACGGCGGTGGTTGAATAATCAGGCTGTAACACACAAACTTTCATAATATTCATTGATGAGTTGATCGAAACAACTCTTTGTTTTAGATTTTCCCTAAACTGAGTCTGCGTATAAACTTACGAATTGACCACAATATCCTGTTTAAAGATCTTTATACATATTCTTTTTTTCTGCGGAAAGCATCATTGATAATTTCCGTAATCAGGTCAGAGAAAGTGCATCCGCTCATCCTAAGTATCGCACCGATAGACGTATAGTTTTCATCTTCACTGATACCGCATTGTGCATTTACTTCCAATACAAATAGTTTACCGCTTGCTTTATCCATTCGGATATCTACCCTTGTGTAGCCCGTTCCCTTTACAGCAATATACGCATCCAGACTAATCTGTTTGATGGCTTTATGGAGAGATGGGTCGGGTAATTGGTATTGATAAAAATCAGCTTCTTCCGGCATGGGTGTCTCTTCTTCATAGATTTCCCATAAACGGTCAAAGGATAAAAATTTTTCCGTGTCTTTTAAAGAAGAATGAAATACTCTTTCAACCGGTGTATATATTTTACATAAGTCAGGTTCAGTATAA
This sequence comes from uncultured Bacteroidota bacterium, assembly GCA_903913355.1. GTDB lineage: Bacteria > Bacteroidota > Bacteroidia > Chitinophagales > Chitinophagaceae > Sediminibacterium. Next base: position 28,696 of record CAIWKU010000376.1, read on the forward strand.
GAGCCAACAATCATTACGGTAAACTCAGGACCATCAATAAAAGATTCTGCAATAATGCCATCAGCCGCCAGGTTCCATCCCCGATACCCTTCAAACATACGTTCCACCTGGTTAGCTAATTCATCTGTTGTATGAACTACATTTTTAACACCCACGCCCATACTTCCTCCGGAAACAGCCGGTTTTACAATTACCGGCGACCCCAATTTTTTGATAATTGTATGAAGATCCTGATCCCTGGTTTGAATGATCTCCCAATTAGGCGTTGCCACTCCGGCTTTTTCAAAAGCCTGTTTCATAGGAATCTTGGAAGTCGTGATCCGATAAAAATATTCATCCGAACCCGTATATACCATTCCTTTTTGCTCTAGTAACTGTACAACTGACACACCGGGTGTTCCATTTACTTCGTCGCCATCACATAAATTCAGAACCAGTGGAAAATTTTTCAACTCTTCCTGCTCGGTCAATATTTTATCAATAATGATGGGATAATCTTCCAGTGTTACCGGTTGCCATTGCCAGGCAAGACCCAATTGCTGAAAAGTTTTTTCATACTCAGCAATGCTTTGTGAAAAATCATAATAGTAATCAATATTATCATCCTGTGTAACCAGGTAAGGGGCCAATACCCATACTTTCAATGCAGCCAAAGGAACAGAGGGAATAAAATCAACTGGGAGCGACATGTAAATTATTTCTTCGTTCGTTTTTGCAACTGCTCGTGAATAAAATCGGTTAGTCTGTATTGGGCCGCTTCTGTTTCGGAAAGATGCGCGGCGCCTTTAATTCTATGCAGACAATTACTGCTGCTGCAATAACAGTCAAATGGCTGAACCATATCCCATTCGGTAGAAGGATAAAAGAATAACAATTCATCCCCCGGTTGTATTTCTTTTAATGCTACCAGTTCCATCGTAGTGGTATTAAAAAAAACATTGGGGTTACAGCTATGGTTGATGTATTGTAAAAACTCGGGTTGTAAAGTAATATGCCTGTTCTCTCCTGTTTGAACCGTCAGATAGGTTGGCAATTCCAATACCTGGTCCGCAGCAAAACAGCAGATGGTTTCTTCCTTATCAAAAAAAGCAGTCGCGTGTAATGATTTTTCGCCTGTAACGGAGTTTTGCATAATGTCAGCAAAACCGTGTTTGCTTAGCATAGTATATGCCGTTGTAAGTGCTTTTATCATAATGCTTTGAATGGTGTTAGTGGAATAAGTTTAAATTTCAATAAAATAAAGAAGCTTATTAAATTTCTAAGCCTTTAATACTCCACATTTCAGCCTTAATTGTTAACAGATTTGGCAATCAGTAACAGAAGTAAAACAATATTCCCCCATTTCATTTTTAACTGCTTTATAAGATAACTCAGTTTGTTTTATAAAAATTGGGTGTTTTAACGGTTGTCTGGTTTTGTTCCCATCATTAATTTAGTAATCCGATTATGCGTAGGTATATCCATTAATCATAACTGGTTAGTATAAAATACCCCCCAATGGATACTTGATTAGTTGGCTCTGTAATTATCTGTTATCTGATAAAATGGCCCCCAACATTTTATCATCTTGGTTACCAAAACTGCTGGCATGCTAAACAGAAAAATCAAGTTGCTGATTGCTGATGATCATTCGGTATTCAGAACCGGTTTAAAAACATTTCTATCACAGATACCCCATTTGGAAATTGCCGGCGAAGCCGGAAATGGTCAGGATTTGATGAAACTGGCGATAGATCTTAACCCCGATGTGATCATAACCGATCTGGATATGCCAGTCATGAGTGGCATACAGGCAACTAAGGAATTATGTAAACGGATACCCTATTGCCGGGTAATTGCACTTACCGTTCATGCCCGGGAAGAATCTATTCTCCGAATGCTGGAAGCAGGTGCCCTGGGTTATGTGTTGAAAAGTGCCGACACAAAGGAAATTGTTGAAGCAATAGAATCGGTTGATCTGTATAAACCCTTTTTCTGCAAAGCCATTTCCGAAATGCTTACCACCATTATTACCCGCGATTTTAAAGTACCGGTGGCAGAAACGGTTTACCTAACTGAAAGAGAAAAGCAAATCGTACAATTAATTTGTCATGAACATACCAGCAAAGGTATTGCGCATATACTTTGTCTTAGTAAAAGAACGATAGAAGGGCACAGAAGGCGGATCATGGATAAGGTAGGCGCAAAAAGTATCGCAGGGGTTATTGCTTTTGCGTACGAAACGGGAATATATAAAAAGCCCGTTCCATAATGAATGGGAAATTAAATCAGCAGTGAACCCGGTAAGGCTCACTGCTGCATGAAAAACAAATCTTAACTTCTAATAGCCCCAACCCTTCAGCACTTTCAAATCTTCCGCAGCACATTCCAATGGGGTTTTGGCCTGGTATGATTCCTGTTCTATTATAAAATGCTGGGTTCCGTTTTGTTTAGCCAGGTCAACAATGGCTTTTACATTGGCTACACCGGTACCTAATATGGTGCTGTCAAAGCCATCATTCATTTCTCCTTTGCCACTGGATTTCATTTCGTCTTTTACATGCATGGAAATAAAACGACCCGGGTAGCGACTGATAATCTCGTACGCATTGGCCCCTGTTCCATATAAATTGCCGATATCCAGTTGCTGTGTAACCAGGTTGGGATCTGTATACTGTAGGATGATATCAAATACTTTAATTCCTTCCAGACTTTGCGTAAACTCAAAATTATGGTTATGATACCCGAAACGCATATCCCATTTCCTGCATAATTCACCACATAAGTTAAAAACGATCATATATCGTTTCATGTCTTCTATATTCTTTCTAAGGGTTTCGTCGAACCAGGGACTGATCACAAATTGCTGGCCAACAGTTGCCGCATCTTCTACGGTATATTTCCAGGCATCCGTAAATTCTCTTTTTTGCTCATTCCAATGTTCTTTTCCCAATACCGTATGTCCGCTAAGCATTTTCAGGCCATGGTCCGTTAATACCTTTTTAAAGTCGGTGGCGCTAAATCCATAAAATTTCCGGTTAACATAGTTAGCATGTTCTACATATTGAAAACCCATATCTGAAAGGGCTTTTAATGTACCCAGGGGATCTTTTTTCATTTCATCCCTAACAGTATATAATTGGATACCTGTAATGGTATTGGCTGCTTGTGAAGCAAACAATCTGCTTGAAAACAGTGTACTGCCTGCAAGGGCAAAAGCAGTATTCTGAAGAAAATGTCTTCTGGAACGATTCATGGTAAGCGATTTTATTGACTAATATAGTAAATATACACTTGCAGGTTGCAAGTTTGCGGTTTGGCGTTTGGGGTTGTGGATTCGAAGTTACGGGGGTAACTTGCAGTATGAAAACGGCTACGGTTCAGGAATTGAAAAAGGAATTACAGGGGCATACAGCTTCGGAATTGCTTGAATTGTGTTTGCGGCTGGCCAAATTTAAAAAGGAAAACAAGGAATTACTTACTTACCTGCTTTTTGAAGCACATGATGAAGAAAGCTATATCATCGCAGTAAAAGAACTGGTAGATGAGGATTTTAGTGAATTACCAAGACCCAGTCTCTATCTTACTAAAAAAAGTCTCCGGAAAACACTACGCACCATCAATAAATACATCCGTTATTCCGGTTCAAAACAGGTAGAAGTGATATTACTCACCTATTTCTGCAAACAACTCAGGAATTCGGGTATTCCGTATCAAAAATCAACCGTTTTGGCAAATTTATATGAAGGCCAGATCAAAAAGATACATGCCGCTTTGCTACTCTTACACGAGGATCTTCAATACGATTATCGGCAGGAACTGATGGGTTTATAAGCCAATTTACCTGTTCTTACAAGATAGAATTAACAGTCTCTATACCCATTTCCTTACGATATTTCAAAACCAAATTCGGTTTTCGCCTATAAATACTGCACCTTTACACTGTTTTCGCTGGCCATTTTATTTCATTTAATACGACAAACCCCCATGTACACGCAGATCTGGAGCAAATACCTACCCATTATTAAGATATTATTGAAAAGAACTTTAAATGGCGACCAGGTATTGGATCTGAACCGTATCGATTTCGAAAGAGCCGGTAGCGGACGTAAAGCGGGTTATAAATTTACTATCGAATTTACCAAAGGCCGTGTGGCCAATATCATTAGCGGCTCTGCTTTGGCTTCCGATCTGGCTTTTGTAATGCTGGAAGATGCTGCTATCAAACCCTTATTATTAGGTAATCACTACCTGGTTTCTCTGAATACCAAGTTTCAGTTGAGTTTGAAAAATGTTACCCCGAAAGAAGAGCTTTCCGAAAATGAAGGTGCAGCAAAAGAAACTGCTGAATAAGCCACTTTATTTCTTTACCTGATTAGAAGATTCCTTTTACCATACCTCCATCCAGGGTAATGGTTTGACCAGTTATGTATTTACTAAACGGACTCAATAACCAAACAGCCAGGCTGGCAAAATCAGAGGCTTCGCCTAAAGCACCTACGGGTATATTGTGTATGGCTGATTTTCTAACTTCCTCGATGGGTTGACCAGTCTGTTCACTTTTCTTCTGGTATATCCGATTAATCGCCGCTGTATTATGTGAGCCGGGACCGAGTACATTACAGGTAATACCGGTAGAGGCAATTTCCTGGGAAAGGGTTTTTACCATTCCTACAACGGCCACCCGTAACGAGTTACTCAATACCAGGTTCTCGAGTGGTTGTTTTACGGAAGAGCTTTCAATATATACAATCCGTCCATAATGAAAAGGGATCATTTTAGGCACCAGTGCCTGGGTAATGGCCACTTTCCACCTGAGTAATTTTTTATACGCATCATCCCAATCCTCCAAACTGGTTTCCATTACTGTCTTAGCCGGTGGCCCACCTGCATTTACCACCATACCATGTACCTGTCTGTTACCTACTGTATCCAGGATTTTTTGAATGATGGCTGATTCTGAAATATCACCTATCATGATCTCTATCTTCGAAGGCGCTTCCGATTGCAGGACTTTTAATTTTTCTTCTCCTCTTGCTACGGCTATAATATTCGCGCCCTCTTTTACTAAGGCCAATGCAATAGCCTGACCAAAACCTGAACTGGCGCCTCCCACAATAAATAACTGGTCTTTGATTTGTAAATCCATGCTTAAAATTAAGCAGTACAACTGATTGATTGAAATTAACTGTCTTAATTAATCCTCTTTGCTCATAAGTTTTCTCCTTCTGGTAAAAAATCGTAGCCTTGCCTAAAGAACGACTCATAAAACCCGAAATAAAATATGGCAAGCAGAAAAAAAGAACCCAAAACGCAATCTGTAACATGGCATGATAACCATGTTGAAAATCTGACATTCGGACAAAAAATTGCAGATAGTGTGGCCCAGGGTATGGGTTCCTGGAGTTTTATAATCATACAAAGTATTATTGTAGGTATCTGGATGTTGTTAAATGTTATTGGCTTCATTAACCACTGGGATCCTTATCCATTTATTTTACTCAACCTACTTTTCTCCACCCAGGCTGCTTACGCAGCACCCATCATCATGATGGCCCAAAACCGACAGAATGAACGCGATCGTGCTCAAGCCATGGCAGACTTTCAAACCAATCTGGATGCTAAAAAAGAAATTGAAGAATTACAGGTGCAGCTTACGCAGATAGAATTGGAGAAATTAGATAAGATCATTCTGATGCTGGAAAAATTAAACCTGCAGGGTAAAGACTAAACGCTAACGTGTTTTGCTCATTAATAGATAGTAATTCAATTAATTGCTATGATTTTTCTTAGCGTTCACTGCGGTTCACTGCGTCCTTTGCGCTCCTGCTTTTAAAGCTTACCATTAGAAGCTGTAACGCAAAGGACGCTATGACCGTATAAAAAATACTAGCACTCAACGTATCGTGCTATTTAAAAATAGTTTACAGAGTACAATCCGTTAAATTTTATTTTTTTGACAACAGAATTTTATGAAACTTATTCAGTTCTGCAATTTCTTCTGCTGTCATTAATTCGTTGTTCTCATATTTTGATTTGAGAAACAATACCCGTTTATGTTGGGGATACCGGCTTAGTATCTCAGAGATCAGCTTACCAATATTTTCATCTTTGGTATAAATGGGTGTGATTACTTCGACCGTTGATTTATGCCGGGTGGGCATTTTTAGGATGATGGCTTCGAGGGTACCCAGCCAGCTGGGAGAAATATCTTTTACATTCTGCGCTTTGGCTAATAAACCCTGTAATTGTTTTTTGCTCAAACTGCCTCTTTCTTCATATTGATGCATGAGGCTCATGACAAACAAAGCATCTGTATTATGCGCGTACACCGCATCCAATACTTTGGCAATGATATCTATGCCTGGTTTCTTTTTATACATGTGTATACGAAGATAGTTGAATATCTTTTTTGTGGGGGAGAGATTGGGCACACAAAGGCACGGTTTGTGTGGTGCTAAATAGGGCCCTCTAATTATTAATTGTTAATTGCTTCATATCTCTCTCCTGCTTTGATGGCAATCGATAATATATTCTGTTTGGGAGGTAAGGGGCATGTGGCAAATTCTGAGAAAGCACAGGGTGGATTAAACGCTTTATTGAAATCTACAATAGTTGTTGCTCCATGCGCGGGTTTTTTTACATACATAAATCTACCGGCAGGATAGGTTTCTTTGCCGCTGGTGGCATCTCCAAAAATAATGAATAGCTCACCGGGAGATTCTTCGAGGGCGTCTAAGCGATAGGTTTGATTATTAATCGTGAATACCAGTTTTCCGGGCGTGTTTTGTTGATTGGTTTGTCCGAGTACATTGGTGATAGAAACAAAAGCATTAGGTGCTTCTTCCAGATAAGCAGATACGCGCCAATTACTATCTACTGGATAACGGGGGATATCTGTAAATTTTGCTAATGCCGGGCTTTTCAAATCGCGGAAACGAATACCAATCTTATCATCTCGCTGAATAATATTCCATCTAAAATGATTCAATGCTAAAAACGGTACACGAAAATTGCCTTGTTGAAATATCACGGCCTTGGTAATTACCGAATCTTTTTCCAATACAGTTACACCGGTTTCGGAAATCCAGGTAACGGTGGTCCCTTCCAGCATAAAACTACCCGCTTTTGCAGGCATATCGGAGTTACTAAAAACAATATCATTGGATGAAGCGCTTCCAAAACTGTTTTTACCCTGCTTCAGCCAAAATAACCCTGCCAGGTTTACCCATCCATTTGGCGCTTTCAGGTCTTCAATACGTTTAGCATGCCAGGCATTGATCTGTTGCTCATAGCTGCTGTTTTTTTCTTGCGAAAAACCCGTTTGAAATAGCATGAGCAGGAATACTGCGGATAAAACTTGTTTCATTTTTTTACAATCAGCTCGCAAAGATATAGGAATGCAATAGTATAGCAAAATAGTAGAGTATGTTGCCCTTGTTGGCCGCCTGACCAGCAACATTGATTATCTCTCGCCATTGTTGGTCGGGCGACCAACAATGGCGAGAATAAAATAAACAGCTAACTTTTTTTAATAGCCAGACTGGTTCCTGGTTTTATTTCATCCGTTGCTTTCTGTAACAGCGTATCTTTTTCGGAAAGGTTGCCAAAGATTTCAATTCTATCCGCCGTATTCATTCCGGTTCTGATATCCACCCATTCTGTTTTCCCTTGTTTAATACGAATCACAAATTTCTTTTCTAATGTAGTAGCTATGGCCGATGGCGGAACCGCAAAAGATGGGCTGGATCGGCCCAATGTAATCCGGGCATTCGCATACATGCCCGGCTTCAATTCGTTATTGCTATTATGATAGATAAATTCCCAGATCTCTGTACGGTTATCCTGGCTAACAACGCCGGCTTTACGACTCAGACTGGCCTTAAACGATTTATCTGGCTGCGCATCTACCGTAAAAACAATAACAGAAGAATCTGCTACTGCGCCTGTGTACGCTTCGGCAACGGGTAGCCGTAATCTTAGTTGAGAAGTATTTTCAATGACCAATATCGGTTTTGTATTTCCATTACCCACCAATACGCCTGCATCTGCATTTCTTTGCGAAACGGTTCCATTAAATGGTGCACGAATAATCAGATAGTCTTTCAGTTGGCCCAATGCATTTTGTTTTGCTTTCGCTGCCTCAACGGCGGAACTATCAGAACGCATTTGGTTCCTGCTTTTTTCTAATTCAACCGCAGCAATGGTACCGTTAACTTTTGCGGCATTCGCAATTCTTTGAAAAGCATCATTACTGGCGGTATATTTTGATTTAAGCGATTGTACATCAGCTATAGCCTGTGTATAGTTTGCCATCATTTCCGGTGCTTCAATTACAGCCAGTAATTGTCCTTTTTGTACATGGTCGCCGATATCCACTTTTACTTCTTTCAGATAGCCGTTTACTTTTGCAAATATCTCCGCTCTTTCCAATGCGGTTAGTTCGGCAGGAAATACCAATGATTTATTTATTTTTTGCTTCTGCAAAAGAAAAATACTGGCAGAGTCTGGTTTGGGAGCACTGGCTTTTGCTGTATCCTTATTGGTGTTATTGCAGGCAGCCAGTAAACAAACTACTGAGATGGCAGCACCGGATAACCATATATGTTTACGATTGTTTCTGATCATAATATTGGCTGTTTATATCATTAGGGTCCAGTGAATTATTTTGGTAAGCAGTACTATCTGTAAGAAGTTTATACACCTGTGGCAACAAAACAAGTGTGGCAATGATTGAAAATAACAATCCTCCTATTACGGCCACTCCCAAAGGTGCAGTAGGGTCACCACCTTCTCCAAAACCCAAAGCCATCGGCGTCATGCCTGCTATCATTGCCAAACCTGTCATAACAATTGGCCGCAATCGGTTCGCCGCTCCTGTTTGGTAAGCATTGGTCTCCTTCCTTTTCCGGTATTGTTGCGCATTGGTAATATATAATATGGCATTGGCCACGGCCACACCTACCGCCATGATCATTCCCAAATACGATTGAATGTTCAAGGTTTTCCCGGTTATCCATAAAAGAAATAAGGAGCCGGCAACTACAGCAGGTATTACGGATAAAACTGAGATAGATACCCGGAACGATTGAAAACTGATAGCCAATAAAAAGAAAATTACTACA